>CAILKA010000095.1 GCA_903834645.1 uncultured beta proteobacterium | reverse complement strand
GCGCAACGAGCCAGGCCATGGCCAGGTAGGGCCACAGCCAGCCTATCCAGCGCGACAGCCCGTGAAAGCGCACGAACTGGCCTTGCTCCCAGCCCTGCAGGCTGGCCGCGTAGTAGGGGTCGGAAGGGGCCTGCGACACCAACCCCACCAGCGCCGCCAGCGCCACGAGCGCAAGCGACGCAGCAGTGCGCGTTCCGGTCATTGCCGCCGCCAGGCCCAGCAGCGTGGCGACGATGAACGCCGGTACGGCGCCGGGCCCCAGCCAAGCCCAGGCGTGCTGGGGGCCGAAATTGAGCGCCGTGGAAAGCGCCATCGCCGCGGCGGCGACGGGAGCAGCGGCCAGCACCACCACCAGGCGCCGGGCGCGCGTGCGCGTGACGCTCAGCGCCAGCAGGATCGGGCCGAGCAGCCCCAGGACGATGCAGGCCACCTCGGCCTGTGGCGCCAGCGCCGCCTTCGAAGATGGCCGCAGAGCGAGCGCGGCAGCCGCGTCGTGCCAGCCCGCGTCGAGCAGCAGTTCCGACAGCGCGACTTGCACGGCGCCGAAGAGGTCGCCCATGCCCAGCGGCACCGGGGCGGGGAACAGCAGCCCGAAAGGCCACAGCACGAGCAGGGCGAGCGCCAGCGCGCTGTCGGGCTCGAACCAGCGCGCGCGCACGCGCTCCCAGTGCCTGAGCGAGCCGTTGGCCACGAGTGCAGTGGCCACAGCGGCACCGACGGCGGCACCAAAGGCGTTGAGAGCCCAGTCGCGCGCGGAGGGTACGCGACCGGGCACGAAGTGCTGAGCCGACTCAAGCAGGAAGGAAGCCAGCGCCAGTGCGCCGACACCCAGCGCGAAGGCCGCGCCCAGGCCGACCCCGCGCCGCGAGGCCAGCACCGTCAGCAACAGCCCCAGGGGCAGGTAGCCCAGCGCGTTGCTGATCTCGTCGAAGCTGCCGTGGGCGTCGAACCAGGGCAGCCGCAGAAGATCGTGCCACAGGGCTCCGGGCGGCCAGCGCCAGCCCTGAAAGGGGAACAGCGAGGCGTACACCAGCAACGCCGCATAGGCCAGCGCCAGCGGCAAGGCAGAACTGCGGCGCACGGCAGGCTGCACAGTGGGGCGCTCAGGCGCAGGGCTTACGGCGCGCGGGGGCCGTGCGATCACGCCCCTAGAAGGGCTTGACCACGACGAGCACGACGATGGCGGCGAAGCCGAGCACCGAGATCTCGTTGAACATGCGGAACCAGCGGTGGCCGCGCGTGGGGGCCTGGCGCTCGAAGCGCCGCAGCAGCACGCCGCACGTGTGGTGGTAGCCGATCACGGCCACCACGAGCGCGAGCTTGGCGTGCATCCAGCCGTTGCCCGCACCGAGCCCCACGCCATGGCCGAGCCACAGCCACAGCCCGAGCGCAAGCGCGGGCACCATGAGCAGCGTGGAAAAGCGCAGCAGCTTGCGTGCCATCAGCAGCAGCCGCTCGCGCTCGGCCGTGCTGCCGGGCGGCACCATCGCCAGGTTGACGAACAGACGAGGCAGGTAGAACAGGCCCGCGAACCAGCTCGCGACGAAGACGATGTGGAACGCCTTGACCCAGAGGTAGCTGCTGCCCATGGCCCCGATTGTGTCGCCCTGGGGCCGGAAAAAAAAGAGCCCCGGCACACCGAGGTGGCCGGGGCTGCAAGCCTTATCGTTGTCATCACGCTAAGGCACCTGCTCAGGGAGGAAAAGCAGGGAACGACAGCCTCGCGGCTATCATTCGAGGGTCATCGTACCAGAGGAAATACCGACGTGAACGCCCTGGCGCCCTTCCCTGCGTCGCGACCGCGTCGGCTGCGACGCGACGCCTTCACGCGTGCCCTGGTGCGCGAGAACCGCCTCGCACCCGAGGACCTGATCCTGCCGGTGTTCGTGCTCGACGGCGAGCGCCAGCTGCAGGATGTCGCGAGCATGCCCGGCGTCCAGCGGCGCAGCGTCGATCTGCTCTTCGAGGTCGCCGAGCAGTGCGTGAGCCTGGGGGTGCCGGTGATGGCGCTCTTCCCGGTGATCGACCCGGCCCTCAAGACGCCCGACGGGCGCGAGGCGATGAACCCCGACGGCCTCGTGCCGCGCGCCGTGCGAGCGCTCAAGGCTCGGTTCCCGCAACTGGGCGTGCTCACCGACGTGGCGCTGGACCCCTTCACGAGCCACGGCCAGGACGGCCTGCTCGACGAGACGGGCTACATCCTGAACGACGAGACGGTGGCAGTGCTGCGCGCGCAGGCCCTGGTGCAGGCCGAGGCGGGCGTGGACATCGTGGCCCCCAGTGACATGATGGACGGGCGCGTGGGCGCCATCCGCCAGAGCCTGGAGGGTGCAGGCCGCATCCACACGCGCATCATGGCCTACAGCGCCAAGTACGCCAGCGCCTTCTACGGGCCCTTTCGCGACGCGGTGGGCTCGGCCTCCAACCTCGGCAAGGCCGACAAGAAGGTCTACCAGATGGACCCTGGCAACAGCGACGAGGCACTGCGCGAGGTGGCCCTGGACATCGCCGAGGGCGCCGACATGGTGATGGTCAAGCCCGGGATGCCTTACCTGGACATCGTGCGCCGCGTCAAGGAGACCTTCCGCGTGCCCACATTTGCCTACCAGGTGAGCGGCGAGTACGCGATGCTCAAGGCGGCTGCGGCCAACGGCTGGCTCGACCACGACGCCGTGATGATGGAATCGCTGTTGGCCTTTCGCCGCGCCGGTGCCGACGGGGTGCTGACCTACTTCGCGCTGGACGCGGCCCGCAAGCTGCGCCAGGGCTGAACGATGCGGCTGCTGCTCGTCGACGCCGAGCACAGCCTGCCGCTGCAGACGCTACCGCAACAGCTGGAGGGCCCGGGCTTCCTGTGGGTGGCACTGGCGCGCAGCGAACTGGAGGCGGCCCTGCCCGCGGTGCAGGCGGCACTCCAGCGCCTGAGCGGCGGCCAGCTCGTGGACCTGCACGTCTCGGACCTGCTCAACGCCCAGCTGCCCAGCCACTTCGAGGACACCTCCTGGTATGACCTGCTCGTGTTTCGCCGGCTGGCCATGGCGCCGGCGCGCCACGAGGCCTCGCTCGATGCGCCGGTGAGCATCGCCGCGGTGCGCGAGATGCTCGCCTCGATCGACACCAGCCCGGTGGGATTCGCCGTCTTCGACCGCGTGCTGCTGACCGTGCATCCGGCTGAGTGCAGCGTGGCCGATCACTTCCTGCAGCGCCTGGGCGGGCAGGCCGCGCCGGCTGGCGAACCGCGCGCCGCCGCCAAGCGCCCATCGAGCCCGGCCGACCTGATGCTGCGCATGGTCAACCACATGGTGGACGGCTACCTCGACCTGCGGCGCCTGCTCACGCGCCACCTGGGTGCACTTCAGCAGCAGCTGCTCGACCCCCGCAGCCGTTTCAGCGACTGGTCGGCGCTGCTGGAGTCGCGCAACGCGCTGCAGGCGCTCGAGGACACCTGCGAGGACCAGCGCGCCGCGGTGCAGGAGTGGCTCGACGTGCTGGCCCAGTGGCCCGTGGCCGCCGAGGCCTCGGGCCAGCGCGAGCGCGAGCTGCTGCGGGTGCGCTCGCGCGACGTGCTCGAGCATATCGAGCGCGTGCTGTCGCACGTGCGCAGGCTCGAGCAGTCGGCCGAGACGGCGGTGCAGATGCACTTCTCGGCGCTGGGCCACCGCACCAACGGCATCATGCGCACGCTCACGGTGCTCACCGCGATCTTTCTGCCGCTGAACCTGATCACGGGCTTCTTCGGCATGAATTTCGACGCGCTGCCGCTGATCCACTCGGCCACCGGCGTGTGGGTGGCGCTGCTCGTGATGGCGATGGTGGGGGTGGGGCTCTTCAGCTACTTCTGGCGCAAGCGCTACCTCGGATGAGCGGTGCGCCCGACGCCAGGCGGCCGCTGCTGGTGCTGGCCCTGCTCACCCTCGTGTGGGGGCTGAACTGGCCGGTGATGAAGCTGGGCGTGAGCGGCCCGCCCGCGGCGCCCGCGAGCTACCCGCCGCTGACCTTTCGCGCACTGTCGATGGCCATCGGGGTGCCGGTGCTGGCCGCCGGGCTGCTGGTGCTGCGCGTGCCGCTGGCGCTGCCGCGCCGCGACTGGGGCTCGACGATACGGCTGACGGCCTCCAACATGGTGGTCTGGCACGTGCTCATCATCCTGGCCCTGCCGGCGCTGAGCTCGGGGCGCGCGGCGATCCTCGGCTACACCATGCCGGTGTTCGCGGCGCTGTGGGCCGTCGTGCTCTACGGGGAGCGTCCGGGGCTGCTACAGGCGCTGTCGGTGGGGGCCGCCACCCTCGGTGTGGCACTGCTGCTCACGCATGAGGTGGGGCGCCTGGCGGGCTCGCCCGGGGCCGTGGCCATGGCGCTGGGTGCGGCCGCGGTGTGGGCCTTCGGCACGCACGAGCTGCGCCGCGCGAAGCTTGCCGTGCCGCTGCTGACGGTGGTGTTCTGGATGACGACGCTGGCGGCGGTGCTGATGGCGGCACTCGCCTGGATCTTCGAGGGCGCGCGCTGGCGGTTCCCGGCGCCGCACGTGCAGGCTGCCATCGCCTACAACGCGCTGGCCGTGTTCGGGTTCGCGCACGCCGCCTGGTTCTTCCTGGCGCGCACCATGCCCCCGCTGGCCTCCTCGGTGAGCGTGATGATGATCCCGGTGCTCGGGACCTTCAGCGGCGCGTGGTGGCTGGGTGAAGCGCTGCATTGGCAGGACTACGCCGCCATGGTGCTCATGGTGGCGGCCATCGGCACGGCCCTGCTGCGGCGCACGCCGCAGGCCTGAGGCAGCCCGCAGAAGCGGGCGACCTCGGGCCCCGTGACGCTTTTCACGGCGCTGTTGCCACGCCCCCGAGGGGTCGACCCCGGCGGCGTGACATACCTCACAAAGCGCGGCCAGCCAAGGGCCCCACCCCCGGTTCAGGGGGACGGAAAAGCATGCGGGCAGACGGACCATGAAGGCCTCGAACACCTCAACCGGAGTCCCTTCATGCAAGCCACCCTCAAGACCGCCGCCCTGCCCGCCTCGACCCGCCTGGCCGCAGCCGTGGCGCTCGCAGCCTCCGTGGCCGCGCCCGCCTACGCGCAGAACATCAACGTCAACTTCACCACCCTCGACCCCGCTAACGGAAGCTTTGTGACCTGCACCGGCACCGGCGGCAGAGACCGCTGCGCGACCGGCCCGGGCAACGCAATGAGCTTCACCACGGGCGGCCTGACGGTGCTCGCCACTGGCCTGACGCGCTCGAGCACCGGCGCGCCCAGCAACGCAGTGGCCACGCAGGACCACAACGGCACGGCTGCACTGCCCTGGATCGGGCTGGGCGTGTACGCGGCGGGCAGCATCACCACGAGCACGGACCAGATCGGCAACAACGACGTGCTCAAGCTCGACTTCGGCAGCCAGATGGTGTCGCTCAAGAGCCTGCAGTTCTACAACGCCAGCCACGGCACGACCTTCGACACGAGCTCCAAGTGGGGTCTGTCGCTCACCGCGCCCACGGCAGGCGGGACCTTCACCCAGCACGTCTTCGGCGCCAACGGCTTGAACGACATCCCCGACATCCAGGGCAAGACGTTCTACCTGTACGGCCTGGGCAGCTCGGCGAACAACCAGTTCTATGTGGGCGGCGTCACGGTCTCGGCCGTGCCCGAGCCGGGCACGCTGGGGCTGATGGCCGCGGGCCTGGGCGTGGTGTCGATGGTCGCACGCCGGCGCAAGGCCCTGGTGCGCGGCTGAGGCCCAGGCTCAGCGTGCGTAGGGATCTTCGAAGCCCAGCGTGCGCAGCAGGATCGACTCGCGCGCCTCCATCACGCGCGCCTGGGCAGCGCGCTCGTGGTCGAAGCCGCGGGCGTGCAGCACCCCATGCACCACCAGGTGCGCACAGTGCGCCACGAGCGCCACACCCGACTCGCGCGCCTCGCGCTCGAGCACTGGCGCACACAGCACCAGATCGGCCACGACGAGGG
This sequence comes from uncultured beta proteobacterium, assembly GCA_903834645.1. Lineage (GTDB taxonomy): Bacteria > Pseudomonadota > Gammaproteobacteria > Burkholderiales > Burkholderiaceae_C > Rubrivivax. The sequence continues at coordinate 4,660 of CAILKA010000095.1, read as the reverse complement.
GCTCGCGCGCGTAGTCGAAGGTGAGCACGTTGGTCGCGTAGTCGCGGCCACGAAACTCGAGGTTCAGGCGCCGGCCCTCCTCCTCGCCCACGATGCGCACGGCGATCTGCGCCGGCCCGTCGAGGGCGGCGCGCACCCAGCGCGCCACCACGTGGCGCGGCAACAGCGCGCGCAGCCGGCCATCGGGCTGCTGCAGCGACAGTTGCAGGCCAGGAGCCGCGCGCGGCTTCACTGGCGCGGGCTCCCCGGAAGTCCGCTTCATGCCGCCCGCCGCGGGCTGCGCGCGCCAGGCGCCGGGCCCGGGCTGGCCTCGTGGGCCGCATAGGCCTCCACGATGCGCGCCACCAGCGGGTGGCGCACCACATCGGCTGCGGTGAAGCGGGTGAAGGCAATGCCGCGCACGGCGCGCAGCGCCAGCTCCGCATCCACCAGGCCGCTGGGCATGCCCGCGGGCAAGTCGACCTGGCTCACGTCGCCCGTGACGACGCAGCGGCTGCCAAAGCCGATGCGCGTGAGAAACATCTTCATCTGCTCGCGCGTGGTGTTCTGCGCCTCGTCGAGGATGACGAAGGCGTGGTTGAGTGTGCGCCCGCGCATGAAGGCCAACGGCGCGATCTCGAGCTGGCCGCGCTCGAAGGCCTTCTGCACCCGGTCGAAGCCCATGAGGTCGTAGAGCGCGTCATACAGGGGCCGCAGGTAGGGGTCGACCTTCTGGGCAAGGTCGCCCGGCAGGAAGCCCAGCCTCTCGCCGGCCTCCACCGCCGGGCGCGTGAGCACGATGCGCTGCACGCCCTGGCGCTCCAGCGCATCGACGGCGCAGGCCACCGCCAGGTAGGTCTTGCCGGTGCCGGCCGGCCCAATGCCGAAGGTGATGTCGCTGGCCAGCATCTGCTGGAGATACTGCACCTGGTTGGGGGTGCGCGCCTGCAGCTCGGCGCGCCGGGTGTGCAGCACCACCGGGGCGCCGGGCGACGGTACGGCCTCCTGCGGGGGAACCTGATCGGCGGCGCGCGCGCCGCCGCTGGCGCCTGAGCCCTGCCCCTCATGCGGCGCAGCGGCTGCCACAAGGGCTCCGGTGATGGCCAGCTGCAAGGCCTGGGCGCCGATGGGCCGGGTGGCGCGGGCGTGCAGTTCCTGCAGCAGCGTGAGCGCGCGCTCGGCCTGCGCACGGGGCCCCTCGATGCGCAACTGGGCGCCCCGGCGCGCGAGCCGCACGCCCAGCGCCTGCTCGATGCTGCGCAGGTGCTCGTCCAGCGGACCGCACAGGTGGGCCAGGCGGCGGTTGTCGTCCGGCTCGAATTGATGGCGCAGGATCAAGGCAGGGGGCCCAGGGGCGGCTGGGCAGGAAATTGAAGGGCCATTGGCCCATTGTCCGTCCTGCTGCGCCTCATCGCCATCGGGCAAAATCCTCCGAGCGTATGACCGCCTCCTGCCCACGCGCCATCGCCCTGTTGCTGCGGTGCCTGCGCACGTGGTGGCTGCACGCGTGGTCTCCAGGCACGCGCCGGGCCGGTGCGGCCGGCGTCGTGTTCACGCTCGCACTGGGGTCGTGGGCCGCCGAGCCCGTACCTGCCACGTGGCTCGTGATCGACTCGGCCCTCTCCGTCGTCTCCGACGCGCCGGCCTACCCGGCGCAGGCGCGCGCCGAGCCGGTGCGGCTGCCTGACGACTGGGCAGCCAGCCGCCCGGATTCGGACGGGCCGGTGTGGTACCGCGTGGTGTTCAACGCATCCGGGCCCGGCCCCTCCCATCTGCTGGGCCTGCTCGTGCCGCGCGTGTGCGCGAACCTGCAGGTGTGGCTCAACGGGGAGCTCGTGCACAGCGGCGGGCGCATGCAGCCGCCTGTGACGCACAACTGCAACCACCCCCAACTCGTGAGCCTGCCTGCGGCGCTGCTCAAGGCGGGTCACAATTTCCTGGACATCCAGGTCGTGGGCCAGCCGTTCGCGCAGGTGGCCTCGCGCCAGCGTGCCGGCGGGCTGTCGACCCTGGTGCTGGGCCGCCATGCCGACCTCGCGCCCCTGCACGCCCGGCTCAATGCCTGGCAGACGGGCGTGCCGCTCGGGCTGAGCGTGGCCCTGCTGCTCATGGGCGGCTTCGCCGTCGCGCTGGGCTGGGCCCACCGGCGCGAGGGCACGCTCGTGTGGTTCGGCGGCCTGTGCCTGTCTTGGGGCCTGGCCGACGTGCGGCTGTGGTGGCGCGAGCCGCCGCTGAGCGGGCCGGCCATGGAGGCGGCGCAGGTGGCCTGGATGGCGGTGGTGGCGATGTGCGCCATCCGGTTCCTGCTGCGGCGCTCGGGCGAGACGCCGGCGTGGATCGGCCGCGCACTCCTGCTGCAGTGCCTCATGGTGCCCGCCAGCCTGGCGGTCGGGGGCGACGATGCCATCAACCTGCTGGCGCGCTTCTGGTCGACCCTGCTGGCCCTGCAGGTGCTCGGGGCCGGTGTGGCCGTGCTGCGCAGCCTGTGGCGCAAGCGCACGATCGCTTTCTGGGTTGCCGCGGCGATGCTCGGGCTGCTGGCCCTGAGCGGCGTGGTGGGCTACCTGGCCATGCGCACGGCCATGCCGCCTGGCCTGCCGCTGCTGGCGCAGGTGGTCGTGGCCGCGCTGCTTCTGCTGGGGGGCCTGCGGCTGGTGCAGGAGCACGGACGGGCCCTGCAGACGGCTCAAGACAGCCGCGCCGCACTGGAGCGACGCGTGGCCGAGATCAGCTCCGACGTCGAGCGCAACCTCAAGGCGCTGGCCGACTCGCGCATCGAGCAGGTGACGGCGCGCGAGCGCAAGCGCATCGCGGCGGATCTGCATGACGACCTGGGTGCCAAGCTGCTGACGATCGTGCACACCAGCGAGTCCGAGCGCATCGCCACGCTGGCGCGAGACGCGCTGGAAGAGATGCGGCTGTCGGTGCGCGGGCTCACGGGCAAGCCCGTGCAGCTCGACGATGCGCTGGCCGACTGGCGCGCCGAGTTCGTCTCCCGGCTCATGCAGGCCGGGATCGACGGCAGCTGGGGCCTGCCCGAGACCGAACCCGGCACCTGCCTCACCTCGCGCGCCTTCGTGCAGACCACGCGCATCCTGCGCGAGGCCGTGAACAACATCATCAAGCACAGCGGGGCGACGCAGTGCGCCGTGACCTCGGAAGTGACCGACGGCACGCTGATGCTGGTGCTGCGCGACGACGGCCGGGGCATCGCCCCGCCCGACGAGGAGCGGCTCGACCGCGGGCACGGCCTCACGACGATGAAGCAGCGGGCGCGGCAGCTGCAGGGGCAGTGCCTGGTGGAATCCGGACCCGGCCTGGGCACGGTGGTGCGGCTGTCGATCCCCGTGAACCGCCCGGACGACCCGGCCTGAGGGCCCGCGCCCGGCTCGCCCTGCGCCCGGGTGGCCTCAAGTCCCGGGCTGGCGTGTCGAAAAGCGGGAGACCATGCAAAACATCCTGCTTCTCGAAGACATTCCGGAAATCCGCGCCTGGATGCGCGCGCTCGTGCAGCGCGTCTTCCCGGCCGCCGACATCCGCGAGGCCTCGCGGGTGGGCGATGCGCTGCGCCTCGTGCAGACGATGCGCTTCGACCTCGCGCTGATCGACCTGGGCCTGCCCGATGGCCGAGGCGTTGACGTGGTCACGCGGCTGCGCGACCTGCAGCCCGAGGCGCAGTCGGTGGTGGTGACCATCCACGACGACGACGAGCACCTCTTCCCGGCGCTTCAAGCCGGTGCCTACGGCTACATCCTCAAGGAGCAGCCGCGCGAGCTGATCGCCGAGCAGCTGCAACGCATCAGCCAGGGCGAGCCGCCCCTCTCTCCTTCGATCGCCAGGCGAGTGATCGCCCACTTTGCGGCGGCGGCCCAGTCGCTCGCACGCAAGTCGACCGTGCCTTCCGCGCACCTCACGGATCGGGAAACCGAGGTGCTGCTGCGCGTAGGCAAGGGCTTCACGCTGCCGGAGATCGCCACGCAGCTGGGCCTGTCGCGCCACACGATCGCCGACTATGTCAAGCAGATCTACCGCAAGCTCAACGTGAGCTCGCGCGCCGAGGCCGCGCTGGAAGCCCAGCGCATGGGCCTGTTCGGCTGATGCAACCTGCGCCGCCCGGCACAATGCGGGCATGATCGGACGCATCACGGGCGTGCTGGCCGAGAAGGCGCCGCCGCAGATCCTGGTGGAAGCCCACGGCGTGGGCTACGAGATCGACGTGCCCATGAGCACGTTCTACAACCTGCCGGGCATCGGAACGCAGCTCACGCTGCTCACGCACTTCGTCGTGCGCGAGGACGCGCAGCAGCTCTTCGGTTTTCTCACTGCAGGCGAGCGCTCGACCTTCCGCGAGCTCGTGCGCATCAGCGGCGTGGGGCCACGTACGGCGCTGTCGATCCTGTCGGGGCTGAGCGTGGCCGAGCTGTCGCAGGCCGTGACGCAGCAGGACGCTGCGCGCCTCATCAAGGTGCCGGGCATCGGCAAGAAGACGGCCGAGCGGCTGATGCTGGAGCTCAAGGGGCGGCTGGGGGCCGAGCTGCCGGCCGCGGCGGCTGATGCCGGCGGCGACACCGGTGCAGACATCGTGCAGGCGCTGGTGGCGCTGGGCTACCACGACCGGGAGGCGCGCGCCGCGCTCAAGGCACTGCCCCCCGGGGTGGCGGTCGGGGAAGGCATCAAGCTC
>CAILKA010000094.1 GCA_903834645.1 uncultured beta proteobacterium | reverse complement strand
ACTGGGGCAACCGCGCCAAGACGCGCGAGACCTTCCAGGGCGGCTGGACCAAGAGCGGCGACAAGTACGTGCGCAACGAAGACGGCAGCTACACCTACTCGGGCCGCAGCGACGACATGCTCAAGGTCAGCGGCATCTACGTGAGCCCCTTCGAGGTCGAGGCTACGCTGGTGCAGCACCCGGCCGTGCTCGAGGCCGCCGTGATCGGCAAGGAAGACGCCGAGGGGCTGACCAAGACCAAGGCCTTCGTCGTCCTCAAGCCCGGTGGCCACACCGACGAGGCCGAGCTCAAGGCCTTCGTCAAGGACCGGCTCGCGCCCTACAAGTACCCGCGCTTCATCGAGTTCGTGGCCGACCTGCCCAAGACGGCCACCGGCAAGATCCAGCGCTTCAAGCTGCGCGAGCTCGAGCGGCAGGTGGCGGCCTGACTGCGATGGCCTTTGTCCACCTCGACCCGATCGCACCCGGCCAGCCGCCGCTGCGCATCGAGCACACGTGGATCGCGCCCGAGCGGCGCGACGCGCCGCTGCTCGTGTTCCTGCACGAGGGGCTGGGGTCGCTGTCGATGTGGCGCGACTATCCCGCACGGCTGTGCGAGGCCGCCGGCTGCCGCGGCCTCGCCTATTCGCGCCCGGGCTACGGGCGCTCCACCCCACGCGCGCCTGGCACGGCCTGGACGCCGCGCTTCATGCACGAGCAGGCGCAGATCGTGCTGCCCGCCTTTTTCGAGGCGGTGGGCCTGGACGCCGACCACGACCCGCCCTGGCTCTTCGGCCACTCCGACGGCGGCTCGATCGCACTGCTGCACGCAGCAGCCTATCCGGCGCGCACGGCCGGCCTGATCGTGCTGGCCCCGCACATCCTGGTGGAAGACCTCTCGGTGGCCAGCATCGCCCGCGCCCGTGAGGCCTACCTGCACACCGAGCTGCGCGGGCGCCTGGCGCGCCACCACGACGACCCCGACTCCGCCTTCTGGGGCTGGAACGACGTCTGGCTGCACCCGGACTTCCGCGCCTGGTCGATCGAGGCGGAGCTCGACGCCATCACCTGCCCCGTGCTGGCCGTGCAGGGGCTGGACGACGAGTACGGCACCCTCGAGCAGGTTCGCGGCATCGCGCGGCGCGTGCCGCGCGCCGAGCTGCTGGAACTGCCCGCTTGCGGCCACTCGCCGCACCGCGACCAGCCCGATGCGCTCACGCGCGCGGCCCGCGCCTTCCTGGCGCGGCACCCGCGCCCTGCGCCACACTGACGGCCTGGCCCACACGCCCCACCGGAGCGCCCCGACATGGACTTCGCCACCTTCCTCATCCAGTGCCTGAACGCGCTGCAGTACGGGCTGCTGCTGTTCCTGGTCGCCTCGGGGCTGACGCTGATCTTCGGGATCATGGGCGTCATCAACCTCGCGCACGGCAGCTTCTACATGATCGGCGCGTACATGGCCTTCGCGCTCGCACCGGTCGTGGCTGCCACCTTCGGCGGAGGCTTCTTCTCGACGCTGCTCGTGGGCGTGGT
>CAILKA010000093.1 GCA_903834645.1 uncultured beta proteobacterium | reverse complement strand
CATCGAGCGCAGGTTGAAGAAGAGCTTGCGCTGCGCCTTGGTGGTCGCGACCTTCACCATGCGCCAGTTGCGCAGGATGTATTCGTGGATCTCGGCCTTGATCCAGTGCACGGCATAACTCACCAGCCGCACGCCCTGACCCGGATCGAAGCGCTTGACGGCCTTCATCAGGCCGACGTTGCCTTCCTGGATCAGGTCGCCCTGGGGCAGGCCGTAGCCCAGATACTGGCGCGAGATCGACACCACCAGCCGCAGGTGCGACATGATGAGCCTTCCGGCGGCCTCGAGGTCGCCGTTGTCATGCAGCCGCCGGCCGAGGTCGCCCTCTTCCTGGGGTGTGAGCATCGGCAGCCGGTTGACGGCGCTGATGTAGGCGTCGAGGTTGCCTAGCGAGGGCACGAGCGACCAAGGGTCGCGCAGTGCGAGGGCGGTGGGGGCAGCAGCAGCGTTCATACCCAAGTTAGAGTAAACCCTGAGCGAAAAGTTCCGGTGATGTTAGCACTCCCCGGTTGAGAGTGCTAAACGCGGTGTGCAGCCTGGCACGTTTCAGCGCCCTTTCGGGTGTTGGATCCAGAGCTTGACGGCCTCGGCCTGAGTGGCCGTCAGCCCGACCGCCGGGCTGCAGCGGATGAACTCGGTGCAGGCGTCGGGGTAGTCGTAGGGGTCGCTGTCGAGCACGCGCCAATCCGGTGCCGGGTGCGCCCGCAGCCAGCTCTGGATCTCCTTGAAGCGCTTGTGCAGGGCGCCCGTTTCCTCGACGGTACGGCCCACGACCCGGCCCCGCAAGGCGGGCGAGAAGACGGCCTTCAGGCGGTCGAAGTCAGACGCGAAATCCCAGCAAGACAGCACGACGATGTCGATGTCGGAGGGCCCCAGCGTCTGCTCCAGCAGAGGCATGCGGGACAGGAACTGCGCCACGTTGGAGTTGCGATGGTGCATCACCCCGTCGAGGCCCAGGAAGAGCGTTCTCCTGCCCGGTGTTGGCATGTCTGACTTTTCCCTGATTGGGCGAGCTTGGATATCCCGCCTCTATACCGATTGTCATCCCGACACGGCCGCCGCGGTGCAGGAATTGCGGGCAGTAACCAGGTCATTTTGACCTTGGCGCGCCCTTGCGGCTATCTTTCACCCTACCGAAGCCGAGGTGACCATGACCCTGCCCAGCAGCCGCCGCGAAGCGGCCCCCATCCTCCACAGCCTGATTGCCGGACGTTGGATCGGCTCGACCGGATCGACCCCCTTGGCCAGCGCGATCGATGGCTCGTGCGTGGCCCACACCCACGCCGAGCCGATCGACTTCGCCGAGGCCGTGCACCACGCGCACCGCGTGGGCGTGCCGGGCCTGCTCAAGCTCGACTTCCAGCAGCGCGCCGCGCGGCTCAAGGCGCTGGCCGCGTACCTGCTGCAGCACAAGGAGGTGCTGTACACGCTGTCGCGCCACACCGGTGCGACGCGCCTGGACAGCTGGGTCGACATCGAGGGTGGCGCGGGCACGCTCTACGCCTACGCCAGCATGGGTGCGGCGGAACTCCCCTCGGGCAACGTCGTGCACGAGGGCCCGGTCGTGGGGCTGGGCAAGACGGGGCGCTTTGCCGGCACGCACATCCTGGTGCCGCGCGGGGGCGTGGCCGTGCACATCAACGCCTTCAACTTTCCCGTGTGGGGGCTGCTCGAGAAGTTTGCCCCCTGCTTCCTGGCCGGCCTGCCTTGCATCGCCAAGCCCGCCACCGCCACGAGCTTTCTCACAGAGGCGCTGGTGCGGCTGATGCACGACTCGGGCCTGCTGCCGCCGGGCAGCCTGCAGCTCGTCATTGGCGGCACGGGCAACCTGCTGGACTGCCTCACCGAGGCCGACATGGTCACCTTCACCGGCTCGGCCGACACGGCGGCGCGGCTGCGCGTGCACCCGAACCTGGTGGCGCGCTCGATACCCTTCAACGCCGAGGCCGATTCGCTCAATTGCGCGATCCTCGCCCCCGAGGTCCGCCCTGACGACGAGGAGTTCGAGCTCTTCGTGCGCGAGGTGGTGCGCGAGATGACGGCCAAGGCGGGGCAGAAGTGCACCGCGATCCGGCGCGCCATCGTGCCGCGGCGCCACCTGGACGACGTGGCCGCGCGCATCGCGGCGCGGCTGGCGAAGGTGGTCGTGGGCGACCCGGCCGTCGAAGGCGTGAAGATGGGCGCGCTGGCCTCGCGCGCGCAGCAGGCCGACGTGGCGGCGCGCGTGGCCGAGCTGGCCGCGGGCAACGAGGTGGTGTGCGGGGCCGGCTCGGCGGCGGCGGCGGGCTTCCTGCCCCTGGGCGAGGGGGTGGGGCAGGGCGCGTTCTTCCCGCCCACGCTGCTGCTGTGCCGCGACCCGGCCGCGCACCCGGCCGTGCACGACGTGGAGGCCTTCGGCCCGGTGAGCACGCTCATGCCCTACGACGACCTTGGCCAGGCGATCGAGCTCGCCGCGCGCGGCAGGGGCAGCCTCGTGTCCACGCTCGTCACGCGTGACCCCTCGGTGGCCGCCTGCGTGGTGCCGGCGGTGGCCGCCTGGCACGGTCGCATCCACATCCTGGACCGTGAGGCAGCGGCCGAGTCCACCGGGCACGGCTCACCGCTGCCTGCGCTCAAGCACGGCGGGCCCGGGCGCGCCGGCGGCGGCGAGGAACTCGGCGGGCTGCGCGCGGTGCACCACTGCCTGCAGCGCACCGCGGTGCAGGGCTCGCCCACGATGCTGGCAGCCGTCACGGGCGAGTACGTGCGTGGCGCGAAGGTGCAGGAGGAGGCGCTGCACCCCTTTCGCAAGCACTACGACGAACTGGCCATCGGCGACTCGCTGCTCACGCACCGGCGCACCGTCACCGAGGCCGACATCGTCGCCTTCGGCGGCATCTCGGGCGACTACTTCTACATGCACTTCGACGAGATCGCCGCGCGCGAGAGCCCGTTTGGCAAGCGCATCGCGCACGGCTACTTCGTGCTGTCGGCGGCCGCGGGCCTGTTCGTGTCGCCGGCCAAGGGGCCGGTGCTGGCCAACTACGGCCTGGACACGCTGCGCTTCATCAAGCCAGTGGGAATCGGCGACACGATCCAGGCGCGCCTGACCTGCAAGAGAAAGATCGACAAGCCCCCACGCAAGGACCAGCCCGCGCAGGGCGTCGTCGCGTGGGACGTGCAGGTGACGAACCAGGACGGCGAGCTCGTGGCGAGCTACGACATCCTCACCCTCGTGCTCAAGCGGCCGCAGGCCTGAGAGCGCCGGCCCGGCAGCGGCCTGCGCGGGGAACAGGGATCCGAGGGGCGGGCCTTCAGCGTGGCTGCGCGCGCGGGCGCGCCACCACCATCGACCACACGACACCTGCGCTCGAGCCCGGCTCCGGGGTGCTGCGCGCCAGGCCCACCTCGGTGAAGGCCGGGTGCATGATGTTGGAGCACTGCATCGGGTCGGTGAGCCAGCCCTGCACGATGGGCTCGGGCACAAGGTGGCGATCGGCCAGGTTCTCGCCAATGCCGCTCCAGCGGTAGCCCTCGCGCTCCACACGCGCTTCGGTGGTGCTGCCGTCGCTGCCGCGCAGGTCGAAGGCACCGCGGGCGGAGAGGTCGCGCACATGGGCGCGCGCGGCCGCATCCAGCGGGGGCTGGCGCCGCAGCGCCGGCGCGCCGGCGTAGCGCTCGGGGCCCCAGGTGCGCGCCTCGGCGCGGGCGCGGTTGACGAGCTCGAGCAGCTGCGCGGTGACCGCGGACTCGGAGCTGGCTTCACGGTCGGGGCTGGCGGGGCCAACGGCCGCAGGCGTGCCCTGCGCGTGCGCGAGGCTCGCGCCGGCCGCCAGGGCCAGTGCCAGCCCGAGTGCACGCCAGGACCGGTGCCCGGGCCTGCCGGCGACCGCTCGGGTAAGCGTGGGGTGGAGGCGGCTCATCAGCCGTTGAAGAGGAAGTTCATGACGTCCCCATCCCGCACCACGTACTCCTTGCCCTCGGCGCGCATCTTGCCGGCGTCCTTCGCTCCCTGCTCGCCCTTGCAGGCGATGTAGT
>CAILKA010000092.1 GCA_903834645.1 uncultured beta proteobacterium | reverse complement strand
CTCCGTCTGCTCCCCACGCCCCTCCGACCCGAAGGCCACCCAGCAGGCGCGCCGCAGGTCGAGTCCGTGGGAGGCGGCCTGCAGCTCCACGAGCCGGGTGCACAGCAGGTCGTTGAGATGGCTCACCAGCGCCGTGAGCGTGGGCGCAGCCAGGCCCTGGGCCTGCAGGCGCCGCGCATAGGCGCGAACCTGCGTCGCCAGAGCCTGGAGCGTCGCGGTGTCGCGCGCACCCCGCAACGCGCTGCCAAGCCCGCCCAGCGACTGCTTCTGGAGCGCGAAAAGGTCGCGCTCGGAGACCACCGCCACCAGGCGCACGCTGCGGGTCAGCGGGACATGCCGAATCCCTTGGCGCGACATCGCGAGCACGGCGTCGGCCACGCGCTCGTGCACCTCGAGAGTCAGAACGGGCGCCGACATCACCGCGCGCATGGGTGTCGTGCTCAGCGGCGGCGCCGGCTCGTGCAGCACGATGCGCCCGAGCAGGTCTTGCTGCGTCAGGATGCCCAGCGGGTGGCCCTCCTCGTCCACCACCACCACCGACCCGACCCGTTCCCGGCTCATGCGCTCGAGCCCTTCGAGCAGGGATGCGTCCGGACCGATGGCCACCGGTTCACGGCCCACGAGCGTGGACAGGGGCGCCTCGAAGGACTGCTGCTCCAGCACCTGCGACGCGGTGGCGGCCTGCGTGGCCCGGGCTGCCAGCGCAAGCAGGTGGCGCATCCGGCGCTGCAGAAAGTCAGCCAGTATCGGATCGCGCCGCGCCGTCTCGCGCAGCACGGAGGCGTCGATCTCCAGGCAGAAGACGTCGTCCACGGCCTCGTAGCGTGAGGTCACCGCGCGCTCGGCAAGCACGGCTCCCACCGGGAACACCTCGCCCGCCTCGATTTCGAAAACCTCGCCGCCGCTGCCCGTGCCGCGCACGGCACCGCTGCGCACCCACCTGAGGTGCTGCACCGCGCCGGCCTGAGGCCCGAGGATCACCTCGCCCGGGGCATGGTAGCTCTCGCGCACGCCGTCCAGCAGCGCCTCCATCGAGGCGGGCTCCAGCCGCGAGAAGGGCTCGTGACGCTGCATCTGTGCGCGCAGGTGAGCCCGCAGGCGCTGCGAAGGAGTCATCAACAGCCCACCATCGCGGTCAATGCCACTGCCAAGTGACCGACCGGCCCGCCAGACCGCCGCTCGCGCCCGTGCTCAGGGCGTGCGCGGCGGGGGCATACCCGCCTGACCGGGGCGCGGCTCGCCCTGACCGGTTGGCACGGGCGGTACGCCGGGAACCACGGCCGGAATCGGCAAGGTGGGACGCCCAGGCTGCAGGCCCGCCGGCAAACCGGGAACCGGGGCTCGCCCGACCGGAGCCACCGGCGCAACCGGGGCCCCCTCGGAGCCGGGCGCAGCGCCAGTGGCCGGCCCGGGCATCTCGGGCAATTCGAGCACGACACTGGGCGGCCCGCCACGAGGCCCGAGGCTGGCCCCTCGAGCCGAGACGGTGAGCAACACGAGCGGGCCCTCGATGGCTGACCCAACGCGAAAGGCACGGGCAGGCTGGTCGTCCACCGCAATCAGCGCCAGCCCCTCGCGGGCGGGTGTGCCGGGGCGCGGGGCCACCACGCCGAGCAAGGAGAAACGCGGATCCGGAGGCGGCGCTGCAGCCGCCTCCGACGCCGGAGCAGCGGCCGGCGCACCTGCGCCGAGAACGCGCTGCAGGTCACCGGACAGGCGCGCTCCGGCTGCAGCCACCTGGGCGTGAGCGGGCAAGGGCGAGGGGGACACAGCGAGCTTGAGGACCCAGTACACCGAGCCCGCCGCCACTGCCGCCCACGTGAGAAATGCCACCCAACGCGCGGTCATGCGGCGATTATCATGCAGCGATCCGCTTCCGGAAGACTCCCGACGATGAGACTCACTCCTTTCAAGCGCCGCACCGGCGCCCGCGGCTTCACACTGATCGAGATCATGGTCGTGCTGGTGATCATCGGCGTACTGGCTGCTCTCATCGCCCCGAACGTGCTGGACCGCGCTTCGGAAGCCAAGGTCACGGCAGCCCGCATCGACGTGGACAGCCTGACGCAGGCGCTCAGTCTCTACAAGCTCGACAACCAGCGCTACCCCTCGGGCGAGCAGGGCCTGGAGGCGCTCGTGCGCAAGCCTTCGGCCAGCCCCGTGCCGCCCAACTGGAAGCCCTACCTCAAGAAGCTGCCCAACGACCCTTGGGGCCGGCCTTACCAGTACCTCAACCCGGGTGTGAAGGGCGAGATCGATGTCTTCAGCCTCGGCGCGGACGGTCAGCCCGGCGGCGAAGGCCAGAATGCCGATGTGGGGTCCTGGCAGTAGCGCGTCGGCCAGGCACGTGCAGGGCCGGCGACCGGCCCGCGGATTCACCCTCATCGAATTGATGGTGGTGGTGGCCCTAGTGGCTCTGACCACCGGGCTGGTGTCCCTGGCCGTGCGCGATCCGCAGGCCAGCCAGCTCGAGCGCGAGGCTGCCCGCCTGGTGGCACTGCTCGAAGCCGCGCGCACCGAGGCGCGCTCGTCGAGCCTGGACGCCCAGTGGCTGCCCCAACGCCGGGAAGCCGGCGACGACGGTCCGGACTTCCGCTTCCTGGGTCTGCCCGCGGCCCTGGCACTGCCCTCTCGCTGGCTCGACCGTGAGGTATGGGCCGAGGTAATCGGTGCGCGCGCCGTACGGCTCGGGCCCGAGCCCCTGATCGGCGCGCAGCGCATCGTGCTGAACCTGGGCGACCAGCGCCTGGTGCTGGCCACAGACGGGCTCGGGCCCTTCGCGGTGGCGGCGGATTCGGGAGCCCCGTCTCGATGAGCGCCCTTGCGCGCAGACGCGCCGCCGCGAGCCGCCACCTGGCACAGGAGTTCACGCTCGTGGAGGTGCTGGTGGCGCTGGCAGTGGTGGCCGTCGCGCTGTCGGCTGGCCTGCGCGCGGCCGGTTCGGTGACCGATAACGCGGCCCGGCTGGCCGACGTGTCGGCCGCCCAGTGGTGCGCCGACAACCAGATCGGCGAGTTGCGGCTCGGCAAGCGCTTTCCGGGCACGGGCGACAGCGAGTTCGGGTGCGAGCAGATGGGGCGCCGCTACCGGGGCGAGCTGCGCGTGCGCCCGACGCCCAACCCCAACTTCCGCCGGGTCGACGCGGTCGTCTCGCACGAGGACGGCAGGCCGCTCATCACGGTGTCGACCATCGTCGGGAGGAATTGAGGCGGTGGCGGGCAACCTCACCGCGTGCAGGGCCAGGCGACCCGCGGCCGCAAGCCGCCTGCGCGGGTTCACGCTCGTCGAGGTGCTGGTGGGGCTTGCGATCATGGCCACGCTGGCTGCCATGGCCTGGCGTGGCGTGGAAGGCATCAGCCAGTCGCGCACGATCAGCCAGGAGGCTGTGGAGCGCACGCTGCGGCTGAACACGGTGCTCGCACAGTGGGAACGTGACCTGCTCGAGCTCGAGGACACCGGCGTCGTGCAGGCCCTGGCCTTCGACGGCGCGACGCTGCGGATGACGCGGCGCCAGGATGCCGGCGCCCAGGTGGTGGCCTGGACGCTGCGCGGGGGCGGCTGGTGGCGCTGGGCGTCGCCACCGACGACCAAGGTGTCGGAACTGCGCCAGCAGTGGCTGCGCAGCCAGCAGCTGATGGGCAACGAGCCAGGCATGCTGCAGGTCCTGGAAGGCTCGTCGTCCGTGCAGGTCTACTTCTGGCGCGGGAACGGTTGGTCCAACGCCCAGTCCACCGGGGATGTCGCCACGCCGCCACCGCCAGCCGCTTCCGCCGGGACGGCACCCGAGCGCGAGCAGGTTCCCGCTGGCGTGCGCCTCGTGCTCACGCTGGCCGGCGGCACGCTCACGCGCGACACCGTGCTCGCACCCCAATCGCCATGAGCCTCTCGCGTCTGGGCGCTGACCGGGCACGCGGCGCCGCCTTGCTGCTGGCAATGATCATCGTCGCACTGGTGACGACGCTGGCCGCCGGGATGGTGTGGCAGCAGTGGCGGGCTGTTCGGGTCGAGGCTGCCGAGCGCAGCCGCATGCAGTCCGTGTGGATCCTCGCCGGCGCGCTGGACTGGTCTGTGCTGATCCTGCGCGAGGACGGGCGAGCCGACCGCGCCGGGGGCCGACCGCCCGTGGATCATCTGGGCGAGCCCTGGGCCACGCCGCTGGCCGAAGCGCGGTTGTCCACCTTCTTGGCAGCCGACCGCGACAACAACGCCGACGGCGGCGCCGAGGCCTTCCTGTCCGGCCGCATCGTCGATGCGCAGTCGCGCTACAACCTGCGCAACCTCATCGTGGAGGGCAAAGTCTCGCCGCAGGAATTGCAGAAGCTGTCACGCCTGTGCGATGCGGCCGGTGTACCTGCTGCCGTAGGCAACGCGATAGCCCAGGGCGTGGACGCATCCTGGCGCGCCGCCGCCGCGGGGGCCGAGACGGCCGACGCGACCCTGCCCGTGCAGCGCTTTGCCCACCTTTCGCGGCTGGGGCTGGACGCCGCGACGCTGCGCGCACTGCGGCCCTTCGTGGACGTGCTGCCCAAGCCCACGCCCCTGAACCTGAACACCGCCTCGCGAGAGGCCGTCGCTGCTGTGCTGGGGATCGATATCGGCACCGCCGAGCGCCTGGTGCAGGCGCGCCAGCGCAGCCCCTTCGACTCGCTCGAGCAGGCGCGCACCCTCCTCGGGCCGGACTTCCCGATCGAGCAGCGCGGCGTGGCCGTGGCCAGCGCCTTCTTCGAGGTGAGCGGCCGGCTCAGGCTGGAGGAACGGGTGGTGGAGGAGCGCTCGCTGGTGGAGCGGCTGGGCGACCAGTTCGTGACCCACCACAGAGAACGGGTGAACGCTCACATGGGAGCGCCCTGAGTGGCCCGACAATGGCGTCCATGACCGTTCTTGTCGTGCAGCTTCGCCCACGCGCCCGTCTGGGGGTCCGCCCGGATGCCGCCGCGGCGCCGGGCAGCGACACGGATCTGGTCTGGGGGCTCAGCGAGGACGGGATCGAGCTCACCTCCCAGGGGCGCGCCCAGCCTGCCCTGCTGCCGCGCGCTGACAGCGTCGTGGCCGTGCTGGACCCGCGCGACGTGAGCTGGCACCGCCTTGTGCTGCCCAAGGCCCCGGCCAACAAGATGCGGGCGGCCCTGGGCAGCCTGCTCGAGGAGGCGCTGCTTGACGAGCCCGACTCCGTGCACCTGGCGCTTCCTGCGCAGGCCCGCGCCGGGCAGGAGGTGTGGGTCGCGGCCACCGACCGGGCGTGGTTGCAGCAGCAGCTGACGCACCTGGAAGGCTCCGGGCTTGCCGTGGATCGGGTCGTGCCCGCGCTTTGGCCGGGAGACGCGACGCAGGGGCACTTCCTGGAGGGCCGGATGCACGCCGATTCCGATCCGGAGCCCTTCGTGGCGGTGGCCGACGAGGGGGGGATGGCGTGCCTGCCGCTGAACGGCAGCCTGGCTCGCACGCTCGTGCGCGGACTGGCCCAGCCGCCCCTGCGCTGGACGGCCACCGCACGGACGGCCGCTGCTGCCGAGAGTTGGCTCGATGGGCCCGTGCACACCCTGGGGGAGGCGGAGTTCGCGCTGCAGGCTGCACGCTCGCTGTGGAACCTGCGCCAGTTCGATCTGGCGGCCCGGCGCATGTGGAGCCGGGCGTGGCGCGATGCCGCCAAGCGCTGGAAGAGCCCGGCCTGGCGTCCCGTCCACGTCGGACTCGCGAGCCTCGCGCTCGTGCACCTCCTGGGGCTCAATGCCTGGGCCTGGTCCCAGCGCCAGGCCATCACGGAACGCCAGCGCGAGCAGGTCCGCCTGCTGCAAGGCGCCCACCCGCAGGTCAAGACCGTGGTGGACGCCCCCCTCCAGATGCAGCGCGAGACGGATGCGCTGCGCAGTGCCGCGGGCCAGCCCGGGGACGTCGACCTCGAGGCCCTGCTGGGAGCCGCCGCATCGGCGTGGCCGCCCGGGCAGCCGGCTGCGCAAGGCCTGCGCTTCGAGCCCGGCAAGCTCAGCCTGGTGGTCGTAGGCTGGAGTCCCGATGATGTGCGCGCCTTCTCCGACCGGTTGCGGCCACTGGGCTATGCGGCCGAGGCCACCCAGGGCGAAATCGTGGTGCGCTCGCGTGCGGCTTCGCGGGGAGGTGCGCGATGAGTGAAGCGGCAGGGGTCCAGGCTGGTGGCCCTTCCTCGGGTGCGAGCCGCCGGGCAGGGCTGCAGGCCCTGGCAACCTGGCAGGCGAGATGGAAGCAGCTGGGGACGCGCGAGCGTGTCCTGGTGGCTGTTGCCGCCACCGTGCTCGCGCTGGCGATGCTCTGGTCGGTAGGGGTGCAGCCCGCATGGCAGACCCTGCGCAGCGCCCCGGCCCGGCTCGACGCTCTGGATGCGCAGACCCTGGCGATGCGCAGGCTCGCCGATCAGTCTCGCGAACTGCGCCAGTCACCCCTTCCCCCGACCCACCAGGCTGCGCAAGCACTCCAGGCTGCCAGCGAGCGGCTCGGTTCGGCCGCGCGGCTGAGCGTGCAGGGCGACCGCGCCGTGCTGACGCTCGAGGGCCTCGATCCGCAAGCGCTGCGCAGTTGGCTCGCGGAGGTGCGCTCGGGCGCACGGGCGCGAACGGTGGAAGCGCAACTGGTGCGCAGCGGCCCGGGCTTTTCGGGTACCGTGACGGTCGTGATTCCGGCCTCACCATGAGACTGCCCGCCTTGCCCAGCCTGCCCCGGCTCCCGCGCCTGCCCGCGCTGGGGCGGCGCCGGCGGAGCCTGCCGCGGCCCAGCACGGTCTTTGCAGACTCCACGCTCGCCAGCGCCGCCTGGGCGCGTCGGCGGCGGGCCGCCTGGGCGTGGGCGGCCTTGGGTGGATGCACAGGTGCCGTGCTGGCGACGCTGATCTGGGCACCCGCAAGCTGGCTCGCCTACGCAGTGGGGTCAGCCACTGGCGAGCGTGTGCAGCTGGCCGATGCGCGCGGAACCGTCTGGTCGGGATCGGCGGTGTTGCTGCTGTCGGGCGGGCCTGGCAGCCGGGATGCCTCCGCCCTGCCTGGGCGCCTGCGTTGGGACATCGGCCTGTCTCAGGCATTCGCCGCGCAGCTGCGCCTGCAGCACCCGTGCTGCCAGGATGCGCCGGCCGTGGTGGGCCTGCATGCCGGCATCGGCACCTGGGGATTGACGCTGCCGGCACAGCCGGCGGGACTGGGTGTGTGGCCGGCCGCCTGGCTGGCGGGCCTGGGCACGCCCTTCAACACGCTGCAGATGTCAGGCACGATCCGCGTCGGCACGTCGGGCGCCTCCGTGGAGTGGGCCCAAGGCAGGCTGCGGATGCGGGGAAGTGTGCAGTTCGAGTTCGCCGACGTATCCTCCCGGATCGTGGCCATCGACACCTTGGGCAGCTACCGGCTCGTGCTGGCGGGCGGCGCCGCCCAGCCCGACGCGCCGGAGCTCACGCTGCAGACCATCCAGGGGCCGCTGCAGCTCAGCGGGTCGGGGCGCTGGACGGGCTCGACACTGCGATTTGCAGGTGAAGCCTCGGCAGCTGCGGGCTCGGAGGCCACGTTGAACAATCTCCTGAACGTCATCGGGCGGCGCAGCGGCGCGCGCTCGGTGATCACGATCGGATGAGCATGAAGGCCAAGCGTGTGCTGCAGCGACTGCTGGCAGGCGCCCTCGCCGCCAGCCTGGCGGCGCCCCCGAACTCCTGGTCACAGCCGAACGCGGCCAGCGCCGGTCCTGCGGCCGCTCCCCAGGATGCGCGCGCCGCTCAGGCGGCCGGTCACAGCCCGGCGCTGCGCTCGCGCACGCTCGTGACGGTGAACTTCGTCAATGCAGACGTCGAGGCCGTCACGCGTGCCTTCGCCGCCATGATCCAGCGCCAGATCGCCGTGGACCCGCGCGTGAAGGGCACGATCACGGTCTTCAGCGAACAGCCGCTGACCATCCGCGAGGCGTACCTGAGCTACCTGTCGGCCCTGCGCGGGCTCGGCTTCGCGATGGTGGAAAGCGGCGGCCTGCTGAAGGTGGTGCCCGAGGCTGATGCCAAGCTTCAGGCTGGCACGGTGGCCGTGGGGGAGGTTCCGGTGCGCGGCGACCAGATCCTCACCCAGATCTTCAACCTGCGCTACGAGAACCCGAACAACCTCGTGACGGTCCTGCGCCCGCTGATCTCGGCCAACAACACCATCAACGCGAGCCCGGGCTCCAACGCGCTCGTCATCACCGACTACGCCGACAACTTGCAGCGCATCGCGCGGATCATTGCGGCGCTCGACCAACCCTCGCAGACGGACTTCGAGGTCGTGCCGCTCAAGCACGCGCTTGCCTCCGATCTCGCCCCCCTCGTGCAACGGCTCACCGACGCCTCGGGCGGCGGCGCAGCACAGGTCGTGCCGGGCGTGCCCGGCGCGGCTGCCGCGGGCAGCACGATCGTTCCCGAACCGCGCAGCAATTCGCTGCTGGTGCGTGCCCCCAACGCGGCACGCCTGGCCTCCATCCGAACGGCCATCGAGCGCCTGGACCGTCCGACGCCAGGCGGCGGACCGGGCGGCAACATCTGGGTCGTCCACCTGAAGAACGCCGATGCCACGCGCATGGCCACCGTGCTGCGCGCGGCGTTCTCCACTTCGGGCGGGGGTGCGGGGGGAGGCGGCGGGCCGTCCTCCGCTGCGCCCAGTCAGTCAGGCGCGCCGTCAGCAGGCGGTGGTGGCGTACCCGGAGGCCCCTCGCCCCAGGCCACGGCGCCCATCAGCGCCTCGGCCGCCCCGTCCACGGGGGGCTTCGTGCAGGCAGACCCCGCCACCAACTCCCTCGTCATCACCGCGCCCGAGCCGCTGTACCGCCAGGTGCGCGTGATGATCGATCAGCTCGACACGCGGCGCGCCCAGGTCTACATCGAGAGCATGATCGTCGAGGTGTCGGGCGACAACGCCGCTGACTTCGGCTTCCAGTGGCAGGGCATCCTCGGCAACCGGGGCGACTCGAACCTGCTGGCAGCCGGCACCAACTTCAACACGGGCGGGGCCAACATCATCAGCGTGCAGACCGGTGCCGCAGCCGGCAAGGTGCAGCTGCCCGAGGGGATGAACCTGGGCCTCATCCGCAACTTCGGTGGTACCTACGCCCTGGCGGCCATCGCGCGGGCGCTGCAGAGCCAGACCAACACCAACATCGTCAGCACCCCGAACCAGATCACGCTGGACAACGAGGAAGCCCGGATCGTCGTGGGCAGCAACGTGCCCTTCATCACGGGCCAGTTCACGAACACGGGCGCGAGCAGCTCCACGGTCAACCCCTTCCAGACGATCGAGCGCAAGGACGTGGGCCTGACGCTGCGCGTGCGGCCGCAGATCGGCGAGACTGGCTCGGTGCGCATGGCGATCTTCCTGGAGTCCTCCAGCGTCAGCGAGAAGGTGGCTCCGGGAACCTCCAACGCCGGCCCGTCGACGAACAAACGCCTGATCGAGACCAACGTCGTCGTCGACGACGGCGGAATCATCGTGCTCGGCGGACTCATCGAGGACCGCTTCACCGAGTCGCGATCCAAGGTGCCGCTGCTGGGCGACCTGCCCATGGTCGGGCAACTCTTTCGCAGCGAGAGCCGCTCCAAGAACCGCACCAACCTGATGGTGTTCCTGCGCCCGACCGTGCTGCGCGACGGCCCCGGCGGCGACCGGCTCACCCTCGACCGCTACGACCTGATCCGGGCCCAGCAGCAGGCGGTGCAGCCTGCGGACAACCCGCTGCTGCCCATTCCTGCCAACCCGGCGCTCCCCCCCTTGCCCACTCCCGCACCGGCGACCCCCGGGGCGCCCGCGCCCGCAGCCCCTGCAGCGCTCGGGCCGGCCGGCCGGCCCTGAGGCACAGGCACGACCCGGCTGGCACCCATGGCAAGCCGCCACCCCCTTCCCTACGCCTTCGCCAAGGCCCACAACGTGCTGCTGCACGACGACGGCGAGCGCATGGCGCTGTACGCCGCGGAGGACACGCCGCTGGCCGCGCTCGGCGAGATCCAGCGCCTGTACTCGGTGGACACGATGGAGCAGGAGAACGCCGCAGCGCTCACGCGACGGATCGCCAGCGCCTACGCCGGAGGCGAGTCGAGCGCAGCCGCCGTGGTTGGCGAGGTCGAGAGCGCGGTGGACCTCTCCCGTCTGCTGCAGGACCTTCCGGCGGTGGAGGACCTGCTCGAGTCCGCCGACGACGCCCCCATCATCCGCATGCTCAACGCACTGCTGACGCAAGCCATCAAGGACGGCGCCAGCGACGTGCACATCGAGCCCTACGAGCGCAGTTCGTCGGTACGGTTCCGCGTGGACGGCACGCTGCGCGAGGTGGTGCAGCCCAACCGTGCGCTGCACGCGGCGCTGATCTCTCGCCTGAAGATCATGGCCGAGCTCGACATCGCCGAGAAGCGGCTGCCGCAGGACGGCCGCATCTCCCTGCGCATCGGCGGGCGCGCAGTGGACGTACGCGTCTCGACGCTGCCCTCGGCGCACGGCGAGCGCGCGGTGCTGCGACTGCTCGACAAGGGCGAGTGGAAGTTCACGCTCGAGAGCCTGGGGATGAGCGGCCAGGTGCTCGTGCGCTTCAAGGGGCTGGTGCAGCAGCCGCACGGGATCGTCCTCGTCACGGGGCCCACCGGCTCGGGCAAGTCGACGACCCTCTACGCTGCGCTTCAGACCCTGGACTTCACGACCACCAACGTGCTGACGGTGGAAGATCCCGTCGAGTACGAGCTGCCAGGCATCGGGCAGACGCAGGTCAACCCGCGCATCGACCTCACCTTCTCGAGCGCCCTGCGCGCGATCCTGCGCCAGGATCCGGACGTCATCATGATCGGCGAGATCCGCGACCACGAGACGGCGCAGATCGCGATCCAGGCCTCGCTCACGGGCCACCTGGTGCTGGCCACGCTGCACACCAACGATGCGCCCAGCGCCGTCACGCGCCTCATCGACATGGGCGTCGAGCCCTTCCTGCTGAGCTCCACGCTGCTGGGCGTGATGGCGCAACGCCTGGTGCGCAAGCTCTGCGAGGGCTGCAAGCGCCCGAGCGGAAACGGGCGCTGGCATGCCGTGGGTTGCGAGCGCTGCGGCCACACGGGCTACAAGGGCCGCACGGGCGTCTACGAGCTGATGGTGGCGGCAGACGACCACATGCGCTCGCTCATCCACAACCGTGCGGCCGAGACGGAGCTGGCCATCGGCGCGCGAGCTGGCGGGCTGCGTTCCATGCGCGACGACGGTGAGCGCCTCGTGGCCGAAGGCCTGACCTCCCTGGAGGAGGTGCTGCGGGTCACACGCGAGTAGGCGCGACTGCTTCCGCCGCCCCGCCGCCCCGTCTCACCCACCCCGACTCGACATGCCTGCCTTCCGCTATGAGGCCCTGGACGCCTCCGGCAAGAGCAGCACGGGGTTGCTCGAGGCCGACAACGCACGCTCGGCGCGCGCCCAGCTGCGCGGCCGCGAGCTCGTCCCGATCTCGGTCTCGCCCGTCGCGGCGCCAAGCGGCCAGACCTCGCGCGCCCAGGTGTCGCGGCGCATCTTCGGCTCGGCGGCGCTGGCCGTCTGGACGCGCCAGATCGCGAGCCTGATTGCGTCGGGGCTGCCCCTGGAGCGCGCATTGAGCGTGCTCGCCGACGAGAGCGAGGATGCGCGCCAGCGCGAGCTCATCGCCCACATCAAGAGCGAGGTCAACGCGGGCAGCCCCTTTGCGCAAGCGCTAGGCAGCGCACCGCGCGAGTTTGACGAGATCTACCGCGCCGTGGTGGCCGCAGGCGAGAGCAGCGGCGCGCTGGGCACCGTGCTCGAGCGCCTGGCCGACGATCTGGAGGCGCGGCTGGCGCTGCGGGCCAAGCTGATGGGCGCGATGCTGTACCCGGCCATCGTCTCGGTCGTGGCGCTGCTCATCGTCGTGTTCCTCGTCACCTACGTGGTGCCGCAGGTGGCCAGCGTCTTCACCACTTCGCGTCAGGCCCTGCCGCTGCTGACGGTGGGGATGCTCGCCATCAGCGCCTTCGTGCGCCAGTGGGGGTTCGTCGTGCTGGTGCTGGCCGGTGGCGCCCTGCTCGGGTTCGTGCTGATGCGCCGCTCGGAAGCCTTCCGGATGCGCAGCGACGCGGCACTGCTGTCGCTGCCGCTGGTGGGCCGCCTGGCGCGCGGCTACAACGCGGCGCGCTTCGCCGGCACGCTGGCGATGCTGGCAGGAGCCGGTGTGCCGATCCTGCGCGCGCTGCAGGCCGCGGCCGAGACACTGGCCAACCGGGCCATGCGCGCCGATGCGCTCGACGCCCTCGTGCAGGTCCGGGAAGGCGCGCCGCTGGGCTCGGCGCTCGCCTCCAAGCGGCGCTTTCCGGGGCTGCTGCCGATGTTTGCGCGCCTGGGCGAGCAGACGGGCCAGCTGCCGCTGATGCTGCAGCGCGCCGCCAGCCAGCTCTCCTCGGAGGTGCAGCGCCGCGCGATGGCGGTGGCCACCGTGCTCGAGCCGCTGCTGATCGTGGGCATGGGCGTGGTGGTGATGATCATCGTGCTGGCCGTGCTGCTGCCCATCATCCAGATGAACACGTGGATCAAGTAGCGCAGTCCATGCCTGTCTCGCTCGAAGGTCAGCTCGTCGTCGCGATCTCCTCGCGCGCGCTCTTCGACTTCGAGGAGGAGAACCGGCTCTTCGAGGCCGCGGACGACCACGCCTACATGCAGCTTCAGCTGCAGCGCCTGAACCAGCCGGCCCCGCCGGGCGTGGCCTTCTCGCTCGTGCACAAGCTGCTCGCCTTCAATGCCGGCTCGCCGCGCGAGGCGCCGCGCGTGCAGGTGGTGATCCTGTCGCGCAACGATCCGGTCTCGGGCATGCGCGTCTTTCGCTCCTGCCAGCACTACAAGCTGCCCATCGAGCGCGGTGTCTTCACGCGCGGGGAGAGCCCCTGGCGCTACCTGCGGCCGCTGGACGCGCACCTGTTCCTGTCGGCCAACGAGGCCGACGTGCGTGGGGCGCTCGCAGCGGGCGTGCCTGCCGCGCGCGTCTACCCGCACAGCGCGCGCGCCCAGGCGGGCCATCCGCACGAGGTGCGTATCGCCTTTGACGGGGATGCGGTGCTCTTCTCGGACGAGGCCGAGCGGGTGTACCGGCGCGAGGGCCTGGACGCCTTCCAGGACCACGAACAGGTGAACTCGCAGACGCCGCTCGCCCCGGGGCCCTTCAAGCCGCTGCTGGAGGCTCTGCAGCGGCTGCAACGCGCCGGCTCGGAGACGATGCGCATCCGCACCGCCTTGGTCACCGCGCGCAGCGCGCCGGCGCACGAGCGCGCCATCCGCACGCTGATGGACTGGCGCATCGAGGTCGACGAAGCGATGTTCCTGGGCGGCTTGCCCAAGGGCGAGTTCCTGCGGGAGTTCGAGCCCGACTTCTTCTTCGACGACCAGACCGGCCACGTGGACTCCGCCGCCGCGCATGTGCCGGCCGGGCACGTGGCCGCGGGCGTGGCCAACGGCTGAAGGCCTGGCCGCGGGGGCTGCGCCCAGCCGTGCCTTGCGGCAGGCGCCTGCGCAGCGGCCTTCTCAGGAAGGCGTCTGGCCTTGCGCGCCGTAGAGGCGCAGACGCTGCAGGTCGAGCACCCGCACGCCGCCATACTCCACGACGATCACACCCTGCGCCTGCAGCGTGGTGAGCGAGCGGTTGACACGCTGGCGCGACAGGCCCACGAGATACCCAAGCTCGTGCTGCGTGATGCGCAGCAGCCGCCCGACCCCGGGGTACAGCGTCGGGTGGAAGAGCGCGGCCAGCGAGCGCGCCACGCGCTGATCGGGCTGTGTGAGGCGGTCGATCTCGCGCGCGCCAATGAACTGCCCGAGGCGCTCGTTGAGCTGCAGCATCACGAAGCGGTTGAAGGCAAAGCTGTGGTCCAGCAGCCAGTCGAAGGTGCCCACCGTCAGCCCGGCGACCAGGCTGCGGCGCAGCGCCAGGATGTTGTAACGGTAGGGCTCGCGCTTGAGCAGCGTGCCTTCACCGAACCAGCCGCCCGGCGGGATACCGGTGAACGTGATCGGAATGCCCAGCGCCGTGTCGTTGCTCATCTTGAGCAGCCCGTCGAGGACTCCCAGCCAGAAGCTCGGCGCACGCCCAACCCGGCACACCACCTCACCGGCCTGCACCTCCACGACCCGCAGGTCATCGAGCACGCGCCGGGCATGAGCGGGCTCAAGCACCGCCAGCCAGGGCACGCCCTTGAGCTCGTCGGCCCGCGGCGCGCGCGAGCGCGATCGAAGCGCCGCCAGCCCGGACACCATGCGCTCGTTCATGCGGGAAAGGCCTTACAGGGTCAACCCTGCAATTGTCGTCGCGATGACAACATGGCGTCAATGTAGACACCCAGAATCTGGCCTTAATCAAGGCCCGCCGCGGGCCCGGGGTTGACCATCCCGGCCGCGACGGACCTGAACAGGAGACTCGCGTGACCGCCACGTTCCCGAAACTGCTGCTCGAGCACGCATCCCGGCGCCCGGATGCGCCCGCGCTGCGGCTCAAGGAGTTCGGCATCTGGCAGACCACGACCTGGTCGCAGCTTGCCACGCTGGTGCGCGAGCTGGCCTGCGGGCTGGCCGCCGCCGGACTGCGCCGCGGCGACCACATCGTCGTGGTCGGCGAGAACCGGCCCAGCCTGTACGCGTCGATGCTGGCTGCACAGTCGCTCGGCGCCATCCCGGTGCCGCTCTACCAGGACGCCGTCAGCGCCGAGTTCGTGTTCCCGATCCAGAACGCCGAGGTGCGCTTCGCCATCGTCGAGGACCAGGAGCAGGTCGACAAGATGCTCGAGATCCGGGAGCGCTGCCCGCATCTCGAGCACATCTGGTACGACGAGGGACGGGGATTGCGCAACTACGCGGCCCCCGGGCTCGCCTCGCTCGATGCGCTGGTGCAGGCTGGCCGTACCCACGCGCAGACCCATCCCGGGCTGTTCGACCAGGAGGTAGCCAGTGTCCAGCCGGCGGACGTCGCGGCGATGTTCTTCACCTCCGGCACCACCGGCAACCCCAAGGGCGTCGTGCACACGCACAACACCCTCCTGGACCGGGCCTCGGCCGGCGCGCGCTTCGATCGCCTCACCGAGCGCGAGGAAGTGCTGGCCTACCTGCCGCCGGCCTGGATCGGGCAGAACATCTTCAGCTACGCCCAGTGGCTCGCCTGCGGCTACGTCGTGAACTGCCCCGAGTCGGCCAGCACCGTGATGATCGACCTCAAGGAGATCGGGCCCACCTACTACTTCGCCCCGCCGCGGGTCTTCGAGGGCCTGCTCACGAGCGTGATGATCCGCATGGAGGACGCCGGCGCCATCAAGAGGTGGCTCTTCCAGCGGTTCATGGAGGTCGCACGCCGCGTCGGCCCGGCCCGCATGGACGGCAAGCCTGTCGGCATCGGCGACAGCATCGCCTATGCACTGGGCAACCTCTTCGTCTACGGGCCGCTGCGCAACACGCTGGGCCTGTCGCGGGTACGCGTGGCCTATACCGCGGGCGAGGCCATCGGCCCGGACCTCTTCACCTTCTACCGCTCCATCGGCATCAACCTCAAGCAGCTCTACGGCTCCACCGAGACCGCCGTGTTCGTCTGCCTGCAGCCCGACAACGAAGCGCGCGCCGACACCGTGGGCGTGCCGATTCGCGGCGTCGAGATCAAAGTGGCCGACAACGGTGAAATCCTCGTCAAGT
>CAILKA010000091.1 GCA_903834645.1 uncultured beta proteobacterium | reverse complement strand
GTCGAACCCCTGCTGGGGAGGTTGAGTTCCCTTTCGATGCCGTCAAGGTCGAATTCTTTCTGCAGGCCGCCTGACTGAAGGCGGCCCGAACGACAGGTTCAGGGCGGCCCACTCCATCACCTGTCTGACAGCATGGGGTCGGCAGTCACCTGTCGGATCAACAAGCAGCGGTCATTCGGCCGGGCACTGGCGATGTCTGGTGCAGCTCGGGCAGGACGACTCCTCGTCGCGGGTCGAGGCGCCGTCTATGTCAGCTGTACCGCTTGCAGCGGCCGCTGGCGGCAACCGCGGACCTGCGCCCGACCGTCAGCAGTGTGGCAGACACCATGAGCTCAAGGGCTGCCGGCCACCGACCGAAATCGCTGCAGAGCGTCTGTTCAAGACCTCCCTCGTTCCGTAACTCTATCCAGTTCACTCCCTGAGCCATCCCTGTGTCACCATGGCGCCGTGGCATCCTCATTCGATGGGCCGCGTCGTTTCTGCACACTCGTCACCTCCGCCTCCCGCACCCAGCCCAGAGGTACCGCCGTTGCAGGATTGTCGACATATCGTCTCGGGCGGGCAGACTGGGGCTGACCGAGCTGCCCTGGACTTCGCCATACGCCACGGCTACACGCATGGTGGCTGGGCGCCGAAGGGACGACTTGCCGAGGACGGGGTGATCCCTGGCCAGTATCAGCTCACCCCGCTCGAGGATGGCGGGTACCGGCAGCGTACGCGCCGAAACGTCCAGGACAGCGATGGCACGTTGGTCGTCAACCTCGGGGAGTTAGACGGCGGCTCGCTGGCCACCCACGCGTTTGCGGTGCGAAGCGGCAAGCCCTGCCTTCTCATCGCAGTGGACGGCGGCGTAACGGCAGATCAGGCTGCCTGCGTCCTGACATGGCTGCGCGAACACGACATCCAGGTGCTGAACGTCGCGGGGCCGCGTGAGAGTAAGCGGCCTGGCATCCACGCGCGGACGTTGGCCTTGCTAGAGGCAGTTGAGGCTCTCAGCCTGGAGCTTTCCGCTACACCGCAGCGCTGACTAACGCCAACGTGCCGCAACCACGTGACGCTGCTCGTTGAGGGCCTTGTCGCAGCGACGAACTGGCTCGACCAACCTGGCCGCAGGGATCGGACGGTGGAATGGTGACGGTCATCTCGGCCTTGTGCACGGCGCCGGCGGGGGGCGGTGGGCCCCCCGGATCAGAGTGGCTCATCACGGGTTCAATTGGAGACAGGGATGCGCGCACAGTCCTGGTGCCGGATGTCCAGCCCGTCGGTCTCGCCGGTGCTGGCATCCGGCTGCTGCGGTTTCAGGGGCACCATCCAGGAATCGGGGTGCTCGACCTTGGAGGCCCAGGTGACGGATTCGCGGGCGAACGAGCCGTCGACCTCGTGCAGCGCGTACAGCTCGGGCGTGATGGGGCGAATCCGCCAGACCCACCTGCCGTCTTGCATATACGGGCTCCGGCCCACCTCCACGAGCCGCCCCAGGTTCTCTTGGCAATCGTCATAGTCCCACGTGATCATCGCGATGTCACCGGGCTTGCAACGCAGGTTCATCAGTCTCTCCCGTTTAGCTGCTTTGGCGATGCGCCGGGGGCAGCAAGCTGGATCAAATCCCCCCATAGAGCCCTTGCGGGCCACCTTCATCGATTCATGGCCGCCTCGGCTCGAGCACGATGGCCTCTCCGGTGGATGAGATCTCCCGAAAGCTCTCGTAGTCGAAGAACGGATCCATGTGGGGCTTGCTGTAGATGACCTGTGCGGCCTCGCCCACGCAGCGCTTGATGGCGCGCGCGATCGACAGCCCTCCGATGTCCAGAGCGGCCCACAGCGTGTTGGCATTGAGGCTGTCCAGGCCGTACCAGTTGACGCAGGGGTACTGCCGATGCCAACTCGTGAGGAACGGCTTGACCGCCTCCGGCACCAGTTCCGGGCGCCGGCTCAACGCAACGCCTTCTATGCGAGGGTGCAGGGTGCGGCAGGTGAAGCCCGAGGGGCCCGCGAAGACGTGAATTGAGGCACGACTGCCGGCGGGCAGAGCGAGGTACAAGTCTGCGCGTGGCAGTTTCTCTTCGGAGGCAGGGGGCTCGGGAGGCGCCCAGCGCAGCGGCTGACCGACGAGGGATGCATGGCGGCGCTGCCAGACTTCGTAGGCGGTGAGCTCGGTGAGCAGGTGAATCCGCAGCCGCCTCTTGTCGGCCAAGGTCAGACGGATGTCCGCCTTGG
>CAILKA010000090.1 GCA_903834645.1 uncultured beta proteobacterium | reverse complement strand
GCCACCACCGAGCCCGCGTGCAGCGCGCCAGTGGGCGAGGGGGCGAAGCGGCCGGTGTAGGCGGGCGCAGGCATCAGCCGGCTGGCGCTTCGTGGCGCTCCAGCAGCGCGCGACGCGTGGCCGGGCTGGCCAGCTGGCCAAGCCACCACTGCAGTGCACGGCCCAGGCCGATCGCGCCGCGCTCGGCGCGCCACGCGTAGTGCAGCCGCGCGGTACGCGGCCCGCCCGCGGCCGGCCGCGTCACGAGCCTGCCGGCTGCGATCCAGGGCCGCGCCATCGGCTCGGGCAGGAACCCGCCTCCCAGGCCGCGCACGAGCGCCTCGAGCTTGGCGCGCATCGTGGGCACCGTCAGCACGTCCTGCCCCGGCAGCAGGTTGACTGTGAGGGGTGCCAGGCGTTGCGCCGTATCGGCCACGGCAACGGCCCGGTGGTGCACGAGGCCCTCGGCGTCGAGTTCGCCTTCCACGCGGGCCAGCGGGTGGTGCGGCGCCACGCAGTAGACGAAGGCGAGCTCACCCAGCGGCTCGATCTCGATGCCGCCGAGCTGGGGAAAGTCGGCCGACACGCCGATGGCCAGGTCGACCTGCCCCGACACCAGCGCCTCCCAGGTGCCGGCCAGCACGTCGTGGCGGATGCGCAGCCGCGTGGCCGGCCCAGGCCGCTCATCATCGCCCGACACGCCGCAGAAGGCCTCGACGAGCTCGAACACGGTGGCCGGGGACAGCACGTCGTCGACGCTGATGGCCAGCGTGGGCTCCCAGCCACTGGCCACGCGCTGCACCCGGTTGGCCACCGCCTCGAGCTCCTGCAGCAGCCGCCTGCCTTCGCGCAGCAGCTCCTGCCCCGCCGGTGTGAGCCGAGCCTGGCGCGAGCGTCGGTCGAACAGCAGCACGTCCAGGGCTTCTTCGAGCTGGCGCACGTTGTAGGTGAGCGCCGAGGGCACCTTGCCGAGCTCGCGTGCGGCCGAGGCAAAGCTGCCCGTGCGGGCGATGGCATCGACCATCGCCAGTGCCTCCGGCGTGAGGACGTGGTGGCGCCCGGCCATGGCGTCGGCGCTCAGGCTGGCTTCACAGCCTCTCGTCGCGCAGCCGCGCGAGGAAGCGCTCGCATTGGGCCAACTGCGCCAGGCTCACGTACTCGTCGGCCTGGTGCGCCTGGTTGATCGAGCCCGGGCCGCATATGACCGTGGCGATGCCGGCGCGCTGGAACAGGCCGGCCTCGGTGCCGAAGGCCACGAGCGCCGTGTCCGTGGTGCCGGCCAGGCGTGCGGCCAGCGCCACCGCCGGGTCCCCCGGGGGCGCGCGGAAATCGGGCATCTCGGCCGTGCACTCGAAGCGAAAGCCGCTCGTGGGGTCGACCGCCTGCATCGCGGGGGCGAGCTCGGCTGCGCGCGCCTGCACCTGCTGCTGCATGGCGTCGGCGTCGGCACCCGGCAGGTTGCGGAACTCGTAATGGATGCGGCACTCCTCGGGCACGACGTTGTCGGCGATGCCCGCGTGCATCTGGCACACCGCGGCGGTGGAGTAGGGCACATCGAAGCCCTCGTGGCGTGGCCCCGCGTCGCGCATGCGGTCGGCGAGGTCGGAGATCGACGAGACCAGCCTCGCACCGGCCTCCAGGGCATTGACGGCCATCGGCGTGAGCGAGGAGTGCGCAGCCTTGCCGCGCACGCAGCAGCGCCAGCGGTACACGCCCTTGTGGGCCACCGCCGGCACCATGTTCGTCGGCTCGCCTACGATGCAAAGCCGCGGCTCCAGCCCGGATTCCTTCAGGTCGGCGATCAGGGCACGCGCGCCGAAGCCGCCCACCTCCTCGTCGTAGCTGAGCGCGTAGTGCACGGCAAAGGGCAGGTCGGCTGCAAGGAAATCCTGCGCCTGCGCCACGGCCAGGCCGATGAAGCCCTTCATGTCGGCGCTGCCGCGCCCGTAAAGCCGCGCGTCGCGCAGCTCGGCCGACAGCGGGTCCATGCTCCAGGCCTGCCCGTCCCAGGGGACCGTATCGGTGTGCCCCGAGAGGATCACGCCGCCGGGCTTGCCGGTGCCGATCGTGGCAAAGAGGTTGGCCTTGCGCCGCTCTTCGTCCCAGGTCAGGCGTATCGGGACGCCGAGCGCGCGCAGGTGGTCGGCGATGCACTCGATCAGAGGCAGGTTCGAGTCCGCGCTCACGGTACGCAGGCGCACCAGGCGCTGCGCCCAGGTGAGCGCGTTTTCGGACAATGTCAGGGGCAAAGAGGCGTTCATGCGCCCTAGGATAGCGGGATGAACACAAACCTGCCGGTGACACCCGAGGACATCCGCACCGCCGCCGCACGCATCGCCAGCGATGTGCGCCGTACACCGCTCCTGCGCGTGCCCGGCCGCGCACTGGGGCTGGAGGTGGCCGAGGTCTGGCTCAAGCTCGAGCAGCTGCAGCTTGGGGGCAGCTTCAAGGCAAGGGGCATGTTCAACCGCATGCTCGCGCAGCCGCTGCTGCCGGAGTCGGGCGTGGTGGTGGCCTCAGGCGGCAATGCCGCGATCGCGGTGGCCTGCGCCGCGCGCGCGCGCGGCGTGCCCTGCGAGGTCTACGTGCCCGAGGTGTCGAGCCCGGCCAAGCGAGCGGTGCTCGCCGCGCTTGGCGCGCGCGTGCATGTGCGCGGCGCGGCCTACCCGGAGGCACTGGCTGCCTGCCTGGCCCGCCAGGCCGAGACCGGCGCCTTGCTCATGCACGCCTACGACCAGGTCGAGGTCGTGGCTGGTGCGGGCACGATCGGGCTGGAAATCGAAGAGGAAGCGGGCACACCCGACCGTGTCCTCGTGAGCGTGGGCGGCGGCGGACTCATTGCAGGCATCGCCGCGTGGTTCGAGGGCCGTGCAGCCGTGCATGCGCTCGAGCCCGTGCTCGCCCCGACCTTGCACGCGGCGCGTGAGGCAGGTGCGCCCGTGGATGTTCCGGTGGGCGGGGTCGCCGCGGACTCACTGGGCGCACGCCGCGTGGGCTCGATCTGCTGGGCCATCAGCCAGCGCCACGTGGCCGATGCGCACCTGCTGGACGACGCTGCGATCCGTCGCGCGCAGCTGCGGCTGTGGCGGGATTGGAGACTGGCGGTGGAGCCCGCTGCCGCTCTCGGGCTGGCGGCACTGTGGGAGGGCGTGGTGCGCCCGGCGCCGCACGAGCGCTTGGCGGTCGTGCTGTGCGGCGCCAACGTTGACCCGGCAAGCCTCGTCGGCGACTGAACGCGTCGACGGGCTGCACCCGCCAGCCGCCCCAGCCGCCCCAGCCGCGTACCCTGATGGGGCCGCTCAGGGAACGACGCGCGTGATCTCGATGCGCAGGTCCTTTGCGCCCACCGGCACGGCTGGGCTCTGCCCCTCGAGGTCGCCCGGTTGAGGCGCCGCCTGGCCTGAGCGACTCACCCGCGCCGTCACCACCACACGGGTGGCCGAGGACAGGCCAGCCCCCGGGGCCATCGCCTGGCGGTCATCTAGCGTGAAGCTCAGTGGCAAGTCCTTGACCTGCGCGCGCACGACCGCCAGCGGCATGCGCGGGCCCTCAGCAGCGCGCGCCACCACGAAGACGGTGTCCTGCGCACGTGCCTGGTCCTTCAGCGCCGGTGCCAGCGTTACCGTGCCGGACACGGAGGCCGGGGCAACGGCTGCCGCACCCGGGGAGGAGGACGCCGCCTGTGCCGGGGGAGCCGATGCGAGCTGGCGAGCTTCCTCGACACCCGAGCGCGCCTGGGCGGCCAGCGGGCTCTCGGGCGGCTCCAGTGCGACGATGCGGCCCCAGTGGCGCGCAGCCGCGGCGTAGTCGCGCGCCTCGAAGGCGGCCGAGCCGGCCAGCGCCAGCGCCTTGCGGTGGTCGGGGTCGAGAGCCAGCGCCGCCGCGACCAGCCGTGCGGGCTCGCCGGCCAGCACGCGCCCCTGGTTGAGCGCGATCGCGTCGGCGAGGTCAGCCAGGGCCGCCGGATCCTGCGGGCGCAGCGCGCGCGCGCGCTCGAAGGCCGCCTGCGCCTCGCGCGGCTGCTCGAGCACGAGATAGGAGCGGCCGAGCATCGTCCAGCCCTCCGGGTCGTCGGGCTGGGTCTTCATCCGCTCGGCGAGGCGCTCCACCATCGCGACGATCTGCTCTCGTGTGACCGCGCCGCCTTCGGGCGGGGCTGCGGCCCGGACGGCCGGGTCGACCGCACGCGGCTCTCCAGTGATCGCATACCCGCCCGCGGCCACCACCAGCACGAAGGCGACCACGCTGGCCACGAGCGCTCGCGACGGGCGTGGTGCGGCGGCGGGTGTCTCATCGGCCACCAGCAGGTCCGCCAGACGCCGCTCCAGCGGCGCGCGCGCGGCGTGCCAGTCGGCTTCGCCCAGCTCCCCTGCCTCGTGACGCTGCTTGAGGGTCTTCAGCTCGGCACGCAGGGTGTCGATCTCGGGTGTCATGGTCGTGTGCAGGGTTCGCTGGCTCAGCGGGTGTCGCCGGGCTCAGCGCGGTTGGACGGGCAATTCGAGGAAGGCGCGCACCGCTTCGACCGTGCGCGCCGGATCCTCCTCATGGGGCACGTGGCCCAGCGAGTCGAACACGACGAGCCGGCTGCCGGGGATGCTGGACTGGAAGGTGCGCCCGACCGATGGCGGGATCAGCCGGTCGCGCCCGCCCCACAGGATCAGCGTCGGCTGGCGGATCGTGCCGATGCGCTCCGCATCCTGGCCAGGCACGAGCTGGCGCAGGCGCAGCCCGAGCGCGCGCCGGTTGCCTTCGCGCAGCGTGAGCTCGAAGTACCGATCGACGAGCTCGGGGCTCAATCGCTGCGGGTCCCCATAGACGTTGGCCAGGCTGGAAGCAACCAGCGGGCGCGGCAGCAGATGCTCGGTGAGCTGGTTCAGCACCGGGGTGCGCGCGATCAGGAAGCCCAGCGGCACCGACTCGGGCTCGAAGTGCGGGCCCGATGCATCCACCAGCACGAGGCGCTCCACCCTCGACGGCGCCATCACCGCGACGCGCCAGGCCACCTCCCCGCCCAACGAGTTGCCGCCCAGCACGGCCCGCGGCACCTTCAGCGCGTCGAGCAAGTCGAGCACGAAGCGCGCATACGTGTCGCCGCGGTAGTCGTCCGGGGTGTATCGGCCGGCAAAGGGCCCGGTCAGGCCAAAGCCTGGCAGGTCGAAGGTGATGACCCGGCGCTGCCCCCGCAGCGCCTGCACCCAGCCTTCCCAGGTGTGCAGGCTGGCGCCGGTTCCGTGAATCAGCACGATGGGTGTGGCGTCGTGGCGCGGGCCGACGTCACGCAGGTGCACGACCATGCCATTGACCTCGATGAAGTCGCTGGGCGGGCCTCCCCAGCGCGCCACGAGCGACTCGGCCGGGCGGTCCGGGGCCCGCGACATCGCGATCAAGATCGCAGTGGCGAGCAGAAGCAGGCCGAGGACCTTCGGCAACAGGCTCTTCATCGGGGCGCGATTGTAGGGCGGGCACGCTGTCTAGAATGGACCGCATGCCCTTTGTCCACCTGCGCACGCATTCCGAGTTCTCCATCGTCGACGGTACGCTGCGGGTGGAGGACGCGGCAGGCGCTGCACGCGCCGACCGCCAGCCGGCGCTGGCCATCACCGACCTCGCCAACCTCTTCGGCGCCGTCAAGTTCTACAAGGCCTGCCGAGAGCGGGGCATCAAGCCCCTCATCGGCGCGGATCTCTGGATCCAGCCTGAGGCGGGCGAAAAGGCCCCGACCCGCCTGCTGCTGCTGGCCCAGGACTCTACGGGCTACCTCAACCTGTGCGAGCTGCTGTCGCGCGCCTGGACGCTGCAGGTGCAACGGGCACAGGCCTGCGTGCGGCGCGAATGGTTTGACGCCCATGGCGCCGGGCTGGTGGCGCTGTCGGGCTTCGAGCACGGGGCCGTGGGCGCGGCGCTGCTGGGCGGAGACGCCGCCCGGGCCCGGACCGTGGCGAGCGAGCTTGCCTCGCAGTTTCCGGGCCGCTTCTACCTCGAGCTGCAGCGCGCCGGTGGGGCCACTCACGAGCCGCTGGTGCGCGCCACGGTGCAGCTGGCCTCCGAGCTCGGGTTGCCGGTGGTGGCCACCCATCCCGTGCAGTTCCTGCGACCCGAGGATTTCGAGGCGCACGAGGCGCGGGTGTGCATCGCCGAGGGCGAGACGCTTTCCAACCCCCGGCGGGTCAAGCGCTTCTCGCGCGACCAATACCTCAAGACGCAGGCCGAGATGGAAGCGCTCTTCGCCGATCTGCCTGCGGCACTGGCCAACACGGTGCAGATCGCACGCCGCTGCAACCTGCAGCTGGTGCTGGGCAAGCCGCGGCTGCCCGACTTTCCCACGCCGCTGCGCGCAGACGGCACGCCCACACCGATCGCCGAGTACTTCCACGCGCTCTCGTTGCAGGGGCTCGAGCAGCGGCTCGCGCAGCTCTATCCCGATGCGGCCGTGCGCGAGCAGCGCAGGCCGGTCTACCTGGAGCGACTGGAGTTCGAGATCCGCACGATCGTGAAGATGGGCTTCCCGGGCTACTTCCTGATCGTGGGCGACTTCATCAACTGGGCGCGCGCCAACGGTTGCGCGGTGGGTCCCGGGCGCGGCTCGGGCGCGGGCTCGCTCGTGGCCTATTCGATGGGCATCACCGACCTCGACCCGCTGCACTACAAGCTGCTGTTCGAGCGCTTCCTGAACCCCGACCGGATCTCGATGCCCGACTTCGACATCGACTTCTGCCAGGCCAACCGCGACCGCGTCATCGACTACGTCAAGCACAAGTACGGGCGCGATGCCGTCAGCCAGATAGCCACCTTCGGCTCGCTCGCGGCCAAGGCGGCCCTGCGCGATGTGGGCCGGGTGCTCGGCATGGCCTACGGACACGTCGATTCGGTGGCCAAGCTGATCCCGGCGCCGCCCGGCAAGACCGTCACGCTCGCCCCGGTGCCGGAGAACCCCGATTCCGGCGTGATCTACGCGCGCAAGGAAGCCCCGGAGCTCGGTCAGCGCGAGGCGGCAGACGAGGAGGTGGCCGAGCTGCTGTCCCTGGCCACGCGCATGGAAGGGCTCGTGCGCAACGTGGGCATGCACGCCGGTGGCGTGCTCATTGCGCCCGGGCGCATCACCGACTTTTGCCCGCTGTACCAGCAGCCCGGCAGCGACTCCGCGGTCAGCCAGTACGACAAGGACGATGTCGAGGCCATCGGGCTGGTGAAGTTCGATTTCCTCGGGCTGGCCACGCTCACGATCCTCGAGCTCGCCAAGGAATTCATCCGCGCCCGCCACGCGGGGCGTGAAGGCTTTCGCTTCGAGGACGTGCCGCTGGAGGACCCGACCGTCTACAAGCTCTTTTCCGAGTGGTTGACCGAGGCCGTGTTCCAGTTCGAATCGCCCGGCATGCAACGCATGCTGCGCGAGGCGCGCCCGAGCCGGATCGAGGACCTGATCGCGCTGAACGCGATGTTCCGTCCCGGCCCCATGGAGAACATCCCGAGCTTTTGTGCGCGCAAGCACGGGCGCGAGGAAATCGTCTACCCGCACCCTTTGCTCGAGCCCGTTCTCTCCGAGACCTACGGCATCTTCGTCTACCAGGAGCAGGTGATGCAGGCCGCCCAGGTCATGGGCGGCTACACGCTGGGGGGAGCGGATCTGCTGCGCCGCGCGATGGGCAAGAAGAAGCCCGAGGAGATGGCCAAGCAGCGCACGATCTTCCGTGAGGGTGCGCAGGCCCAGGGCATCGACGCGCGCCAGGCCGACGAGGTCTTCGACCTCATGGAGAAGTTCGCGG
>CAILKA010000089.1 GCA_903834645.1 uncultured beta proteobacterium | reverse complement strand
GTAGCTGTGCGAATAGCGGCCGCCGTAGTCGAGCTGCTGCCACTGCCGCACCATGCCCAGGTAGCGGTTGTTCAGCGAGACGACTTTCACCGGCGTGCGGTATTGCAGGCAGGTGGACAGCTCCTGGATGCACATCTGGATCGAGCCCTCGCCCGTCACGCAGAAGACGTCTGCGTCCGGACGCGCCAGCTTGATGCCCATCGCATAGGGCAGCCCTACGCCCATCGTGCCCAGGCCGCCGGAATTGATCCAGCGGCGCGGCTCCTCGAAGCCGTAATACTGGGCCGCCCACATCTGGTGCTGGCCAACGTCGGAGGTGATGTAGGCGTCGCGCCCGCGGGTGAGCCGGTGCAGGGTCTCCACCACCATCTGCGGCTTGATGACCTCGTCGCTCGGCCGGTACTTCAGGCACTCGCGGCCGCGCCACTCGCCAATCTGGTTCCACCAGGCGGAGAGGGCCTGGGCATCGGGCCGCGACTGCGCGTCCCGGATCTGCGCGATCAGCTCCTGCAGCACTTCGCGCACGTCGCCCACGATGGGAATGTCAACCTTCACCCGCTTGGAGATCGATGACGGGTCGATGTCCACGTGGATGATCTTGCGCTCGACCTGCGCGAAGTGGCGCGGGTTGCCGATCACGCGGTCATCGAAGCGCGCGCCCACGGCGAGCAGCACGTCGCAGTGCTGCATCGTCATGTTGGCTTCGTAGGTGCCGTGCATGCCGAGCATCCCCAGGAATCCGGGGTGTGAGGCCGGCACCGCCCCCAGGCCCATCAGCGTGTTGGTGCAGGGGAAGCCCAGCAGGTCGATGAGTTCGCGCAACTCCGCCGACGCATTGCCCAGGATCACGCCGCCGCCCGTGTAGATGTACGGGCGCTCGGCCCCCAGGAGCAGCTGTACCGCCTTGCGGATCTGCCCGGCATGGCCCTTGCGCACCGGGTTGTACGAGCGCATCTGCACCTTGTCGGGATAGTGGAAGGCGCAGGTCTTGAGCGAGATGTCCTTGGGGATGTCCACCACCACCGGGCCCGGACGACCGGTGCGGGCAATGTGAAACGCCTTCTTGATCGTCTCAGCCAGGTCGCGCACATCCTTCACCAGGAAGTTGTGCTTCACGATGGGGCGGGTGATGCCCACCGTGTCGCACTCCTGGAAGGCATCCAGCCCGATCGCAGGCGTGGGCACCTGGCCAGTGAGGATCACCATCGGGATCGAATCCATGTAGGCGGTGGCGATCCCGGTGATGGCGTTGGTCACGCCCGGACCGGAGGTGACCAGAGCTACGCCTACGTCGCCCGTGGCCCGCGCGTAGCCGTCGGCCGCGTGCACGGCCGCCTGCTCATGGCGCACCAGCACGTGCTCGATGGTGTCCTGCTTGTACAGGGCATCGTAGATGTAGAGCACGGCACCGCCCGGGTAGCCCCAGACGTACTTGACGCCCTCGGCCTGCAGGCAGCGAACGATGATCTCCGACCCGTTCGGGTCGGCGTCGGAGGGATGCGGTTGCGCCAATGCGGCACGTTTGACTTCCGCTGCAGCCATGTCCATGTCGAACCTCAGTGAATTTCTCTGACGAAAAGCCTTCGGTGCACCTCCCGGCGCCCTCGTGAGGCGTGCTCGGTGCCTGCGCGGTCAGAAGGCGGCGCACCGCCGTCGGTACGCCACATCGAGACCCAAAATCGTTTGTGCGAACGCACATTATTGCACGGCCGACCCGGCCCACCGGTCTCGGGCCGCGTGGCGGCATAATGCGCGCGCCTCGACCTGCCCGCCCGGTCTTCCTGCCCTTGGCCTCCGAGCAAGAACTCTCGCAATTCCTGCGAAGCATCGAGCGCCGGGCGTTCAAGCGCACGGCGTTCACGGTGCGCGACGACGACGCCGCGCTCGACATCGTGCAAGACGCGATGATTCGATTGGCTGAGCGTTATGCCGCGCGGCCGGCGGCCGAGTGGCCCCTGCTGTTCCAGCGCATCCTGTCGAACGCGACGATGGACTGGTTCAGGCGCCAGAAGGTGCGCCAGGCAGCCGTGGCGAACTTTTCCGACCTGGAAGGTTCGTCGGAAGATGGCTCCGAACATGACTTCCTGGAGTCTCTCCTGGCCGGCGCCGGTACAACCGTCGACACGCCAATGGACGCCCTGGCGAGGGGTCAGACGCTGCAGGTGATCGAGGAGGCTCTGACCGAATTGCCGGCACGTCAACGCGAAGCCTTCCTTCTGCGTTATTGGGAGGATTTCGACGTCGCTGAGACGGCGCTGGCCATGGGTTGCTCGGAAGGAAGCGTGAAAACGCATTGCTCCCGAGCCGTACACGCCCTGGCGCTGGCGCTCAGGGCCAAGGGAATCAGCCTCTGATCGGTGGATCGCAACGTGTCTTCGTCACCCCTCCCCCTCCCCGACCCGGAAAGCCGGTTCGCGCACCGCTTGGCGCGTCATCTCGACGCATCGGGCGAGGCTTTGCCCCACGACATCGCACAATGCCTTCGCTTCGCCCGCGAGCAGGCCCTGCTTGCCGCGCGCGTGGCGACCGTGCAGCAGGCCCGCGCGGCCACGCAGCGCGACGGTACCCTGGTGCTGCGCGGGCTGCCCTGGCCCTGGCGGGTGGCCTCGCTGCTGCCGCTGCTGGTGCTGGTGGTGGGCTTCTACCTGATCGGCCAGGTTCACCAGAGCCAGCAGATCCACGCGGCGGCCGAGGTCGATGCCGTGCTGCTGGCCGACGAGCTTCCCCCGGCCGCCTACACCGATCCCGGTTTTGCCGAATACCTGAAGCGCACGCTGCCGTGAACCGCTTCGTCCTGCGCGCGCTGACGGCCACCGTTCTGGGCGCTGCGCTGGCCTGTGGCGCACAGGTGCCGGCTGGCAAACCGGCGCCCCCCTTGTCCTCCCCGGCCGCAGCCCCGGCACGTTCAGCCGAGCCGGCCCCGGCCTGGTCGGCACTCACCCCGGCCCAGCAGGCGGCTCTGGCACCTTTGCGCCAGGACTGGTCCACCATTGACGCCGGGCGCAAGCAGAAGTGGCTCGAGGTGGTGCAACGCTTCGCCTCGCTGACGCCAGCCGAGCGCGAACGCGTGCAGGAGCGCATGGCCGACTGGGCGCGCATGACGCCGACCGAACGCGGCCGGGCTCGTCTGCAGTTCCAGGAGTCACGCCAGATTCCCGCTCAGGAACGGCAGGCTCTCTGGGATGCGTACCAGGCTCTGCCCTCCGAGGAGCGGCGTGCCCTGGCGGCAAAGGCGGCCGCCTCCGCGCCAACCGCCAAGGCGTCCGTCGCGCGCCAGGAGGCTCGACCCGGAGCCGGGCCGGTGGCCAAGCAAAATTTGGTGCCGGCTCCCTCGCCCGGTCCGGCCGCCCGCCCGGTCACGCCCACGATCGTCCAGGCCAAGCCTGGGGCCTCCACCACGTTGGTCTCGCGCCCGTCCAACCCCCCGCGCCACAACCAGGCGGGGCTGCCCAAGATCGCCGCGACACGCGATTTCGTCGACCCGACGACACTCCTTCCCACCCGCGGGCCACAGGCCGCAGCGGTGGTGACGATGCCTGGCGCAGTCCCCGCCACGGCGCCGGCACCTGCAGCATCCGAGCCTGAGGCTGCACCCCCGTCGCCACCCTCTTCCTGATGTGAATCCGCTCCCCGGCACCGGCACGGCAACCACAGCCGCCCCGACCGTTCGCGCGCCGGGCTTCGCACGCCGTCTGGCTTGCTTCGTCTATGAGGGCATGCTGGTCTTCGGTGTGGTCGTGCTCGCGGGGTACCTGTATGGCGCGCTGACGCAGCAAAAGCATGCGCTGCAGGGCCAGCTGGGGCTGCAGGTCTTCGTGTTCCTCGTGCTGGGCATCTACTTCACCTGGTTCTGGGCGGCCGGCAGGCAGACGCTGGCGATGAAGACCTGGCACCTGCGGCTCGCCGATCGTCAGGGCGGGGCCCTGTCACAGCCGCGGGCAGCAGGCCGCTACCTGCTGAGCTGGCTGTGGTTCCTGCCCGCCCTGGCCGGCGCAGGCCTGGCCGGGCACACGGATGGGGGTCGCGTCAGCCTCTGGTTGGCCGCTGGCGTGGTCGCCAACATCCTGCTTGCGCGGCTGCTGCCGGGCCGGCAGTACGCGCACGACTGGCTGGCCGGCACACGGCTGGTGGACGCCCGCCCTGCAGCCGGCGGCAACGGGGGTGGGGCAGAATCGCAAGGATGAATGACACCCGATTCTCGCTGTGCGTCTACTGCGGCTCCCGCCCCGGGTTGCGTGCGGCCTACCTCGAAGCGGCACGGGAAGTCGGACGCCAGATTGGCCAGCGTGGCTGGCAACTCGTCTACGGCGGGGGCAACGTCGGGCTCATGGGTGCGCTGGCGGACGCCGCCCTCGCCCACGGGGCGCGCGTGGTGGGCGTCATCCCGAAGACGCTCTTCGAGCGTGAGGTGGCACACCTGGCGCTGCACGAGCAGTTGGTGGTCGACACGATGCACCAGCGCAAGCAGGCGATGGCCGAACGCGCCGATGCATTCCTGGCCCTGCCCGGCGGCATCGGGACACTGGAGGAGCTCTACGAGGTCTGGACCTGGCGGCACCTGGGCTACCACGACCAGCCCATCGGGCTGCTGAACGCAGACGGCTTCTACG
>CAILKA010000088.1 GCA_903834645.1 uncultured beta proteobacterium | reverse complement strand
GAGCCGCCCGAGCAGCATGGCAAAGGTGCACACCCAGGTCTGGAAGTGGGTGAGGCCCGCGTAGTTGACGGCCGGCCCGACGTCACCGAGCCCCGGGCCGATGTTATTCACGCAGGCCACGACCGCCGTGAAGGCTGTGATGGGCTCCATCCCGCTGAACAGCAGCACCATCGTCAGCACGACGATGGTGACGCCATAGGTGATCATGAAGGCGAGCACAGCCTGGATCGTGGCGTCCGGAATGGCACGCCCGCCGAGCACCACCGGGTTGACGGCACGCGGGTGCAGGATGCGTGCCATCTCGCGCCGCGCCTGCGCCAGCAGGATCAGCAGCCGCACCATCTTGATGCCTCCGCCGGTGGAGCCGGCGCAGGTGGCCAGGCACCCCAGCAGGATCATCAGCATGGGGGCAAAGAGGGGCCACTGCGCGTAATCATGCGAGGCAAATCCTGTCGTGGTGGCCACCGAGACGACGTGGAAGGCCGTGTGGCGCAGGGCCTGCAGCCAGTCCTCGTAGGCACCCTGGGCAAGGAGAAAGCCCGTGATCAGGGCGATGCTGCCAACCAGCACCCCGTAGAAGGCCAGCACCTCCACGTTGCGCAGCAGCGGCGCGAGTGAGCGACGCTGCCAGGCCATCACGTAGAGCACGAGGTTCACGCCGGCCAGCACCATGAAGACGATGGCCACCCCTTCGATGAGGGGCGAGTCCCAGTAGCCGAAGCTCTGGTCGTGCGACGAGAAGCCTCCCAGGCTCACGGTCGCGCACAT
This sequence comes from uncultured beta proteobacterium, assembly GCA_903834645.1. Classification (GTDB taxonomy): domain Bacteria; phylum Pseudomonadota; class Gammaproteobacteria; order Burkholderiales; family Burkholderiaceae_C; genus Rubrivivax. The sequence goes on along the minus strand of CAILKA010000088.1, from coordinate 8,274 downwards.
GTGCAGGAAGGCGTCGATCCAGCTCATGCCGGCCCAGCGGTAGGCCAGCAGGCAGGCCAGCCCGAGCCCCACGTAGGCCACCCAGATCATGCGCGCGGTGTCGGCGATGCGCGGGGTGAGCTTCTGGTCCTTCATCGGGCCCGTGATCTCGGCCTTGAAGAGCTGGCTGCCGCCCACGCCCAGCAGCGGCAGGATGGCCACCGCCAGCACGATGATTCCCAGGCCGCCCACGAACTGCATGAAGCAGCGCCACACGTTGACCGACAGGGGCATCGTGTCGAGCCCGGTGAGCACGGTGGCTCCGGTGGCCGTGAAGGCCGACATCGCTTCGAAGTAGGCGTCCGTCAGGCTCAGCCCGGGCAGCGCCAGCATCAAGGGCAGCGCACCGAAAGCCGGCAGCACCAGCCACGTCAGCCCCACGAGCAGGAAGCCGTCCCGCGGGCGCAGCTCGCGCCGGAATCGCCGTGTGGCTACGCTCATCAGCGCCCCGCACAGTACCGTGACCGCGGCAGCGGTGAGGAAGGCATCCTGAGCCGGGTCGGGGCCAGCCAGCGCAAACGCCAGCGGCACGAGCATCAGCAGCGCGAACAGCAGCACCATCCGGCCGATGAGCGCGACGACGGCAAGCGGACCCATGGGGATGCAGTGAGCGGAGCCGGTGGAGCAGCGGGAGCGCAGCAGAGGTGGTCGGCGCGTCCTCAGAAGAGGAAGGTCGCGCTCACCTGAAACAGCCGCTCCACCTCGCGCACCATGCTCTTGCGCGGCACGAAGATGACGACATGGTCCAGGCTCTGGATGACGGTGTCGTGGTGCGGGATGATCACATGCGCCCCTGTCTCGTCCGGGGCCTCGGAGCCGTCGGGGCGGTGCAGCCCGCGCACGATCGCGCCGAGCTGTGCGCCAGCGGGCAACCCGAGCTCGTCCACGCGGCGGCCGGCCATGCGGCTCGTCTTGCGGTCGCCGCGCACCACGCCCTCCAGCGCCTCGGCCGCGCCGCGGCGCAGCGAGTGCACGGCCTCGATGTCGCCGCGACGCACATGCGCGAGCAGCTCCCCGATCACCGCCTGGCTGGGCGAGACCGCGATGTCGATCTGGGTGCCCTGCACGATGTCGACATAGGCCTTGCGGTTGATGAGGGCCAGCACGCGCCGCGCTCCCAGGCGCTTGGCCAGCAGGCTGGCCAGGATGTTGTCCTCGTCGTCGCTGGTCAGCGCCACGAAGAGGTCCATGTCCTGCACGTTCTCCTGCCCCATCAGCGCCTCGTCGGTGGAGTCGCCGTTGAGCACCAGCACGTCGGAGGGCAGCTGGCTGGCCAGGTAGTCGCAGCGCCGGCGGTCGGTCTCGATGACCTTGACCTGCAGCGTCTCGTGGATCTGGCGCACCAGGCGCAGCCCGACCTTGCCGCCGCCAGCCACCATGACGCGGCGCACCGGGCGGTCCACCTTGTGCAGCGCGCCGAGCACGGCACGGATGTCCTGTGTGGCAGCCAGCACAAAAACTTCGTCTCCCGGGTGGATGCGGGTGACGCCGGCGAGCTCCGTGAGCGCCTGGTCCTGGCGGTAGATGGCCACGATGCGTACGTCGCGGCCCTGCATCAGCGCCGGGATGTCCGCCAGGCTCCTGCCCACGAGCGCGCCCCCGGACTCGGCACGCACCGCGATCAGGCTCACCAGGCCATGGGCGAACTCCAGCACCTGCAGCGCCTCGGGGTAGTCGATGAGCTTGCGCACGTAGCGCGTCACGCTCTCCTCGGGGCAGATCACGTGGCTCACGGCAAAGCCGCTGCGGTCGAGCAACCCGGCATCATCCTGGTACTCGGCCGAGCGCAGCCGGGCGATCGTGGTGGGCACCTGGAACACGTCGTGTGCCACCTTGCAGGCCACGAGGTTGGTCTCGTCCATCGGGGCGCAGGCGATGAAGAGCTCGGCATCGGCCACGCCGGCTTCGCGCATCACGGAAGGCAGCACGCCGTTTCCAGCCACGGTGCGCAAGTCCAGCCGCTCCTGCAGCGCCTGCAGCCGCAGCGGGTCGGTGTCCACCACCGTGATGTCGTTGCGCTCGGACACGAGGCTCTCGGCGACGCTCTCGCCCACGCGCCCCGCCCCCAGGATGACGATGTTCACGTCATTGCTTGGCGAAGAGCTGGCCGAGGTCGGCGAAGGCCTTGAACTCCAGCGCGTTGCCCGACGGGTCCAGGAAGAAGAAGGTGGCCTGCTCGCCCGCCAGCCCCTTGAAGCGCACGTGCGGCTCGATGATGAAGCGCGTGCCGGCAGCGGTGAGCCGGTCGGCCAGCACCTGCCACTCGTCCATCGGCAGCACCACGCCGAAGTGGCGCACCGGCACGGCGTCGCCATCGACCGCACTCGTGGAGGCCTGGCTGCACTCGTCGGGAGCCAGGTGCGCCACCACCTGGTGGCCGAAGAGGTCGAAGTCCACCCACTCGGGCGAGCTGCGGCCTTCGCGGCAGCCCAGCAGGCCGAGGTAGAAGGACCGTGCTGCCTCCAGATCGTGCACGGGGAAGGCCAGATGGAAGGGACGGGGCGGAAGGGTGGTGGCGGTTTCCATGCTCGAATTGTGCGCCGGATCGCGATCCCCGGCGAGCGGTCCGGCCGGCGCAGGCAACGCCCCACGCGAGGCCGCGCGAGACACCGGAGCAGGCATCGGACCCGGGCGCCAGGCCGTTCCGGCAGCACGCCGACGACACGCGCGTGACTTTCTTCTCGCCTGCCCGTGCAGGCGACTGCGCACCCCGCATTCAGGGGGCCTAGCATGGGTTCCCCATGTTTGCGCACCACCCCCCGAGACCCGCCCGACGCCTTCGCCGCGCAGCCACCCGGCTTGCGCTCGGGGCATGCCTGGCCGCGGGCGCGGCGTCGGCGCTGGCGCAGCCCGTGCCCCGGCCGGAGCACGATCAGCTCACCCAGCTGGCCGCGCAGCGCGGCAAGGTTCGAGTGATCGTCGGGCTGAACCTGCCGACCGTGCTCGACCGGCTGTTGCCGGCCGCGCAGATGCTGCAGCAGCGCCAGGCGATCCGCGACGCGCAGGTGGCCGCAGGGCTGCAGATGCTGATGGGCACCGCCTCCCAGGTCAAGGTGCAGTTCGACACGGTGCCCTACATGGCCATCGAGGTCGACTCCACGGCGCTGGCGCGGCTGCGCTCCTCGTGGCTCATCAAGGAGATCCACACCGACAAGCTCTCGCGCCCACAACTTCTGCGCAGCACGCCCCTGATCGGTGCGAACACGGCCTGGACCGGCGGCCGCAACGGCAGCGAGTGGGCCGTGGCCGTGCTCGACACCGGTGTGGACGGTGCCCACCCTTTCCTCTCCGGCAAGGTTGTCTCAGAAGCCTGCTACTCCACCGCCAGCACCCTCGACGGCACGCAGTCGCTGTGCCCGGGCGGAGCGGCCTCCAGCATCGTCAAAGGCGCCGCCGCTCCCTGCACGGGCGGCCTGTGCGACCACGGCACCCACGTGGCGGGCATCGCCGCGGGCGGGCTGGCCAGCGACGGCTCCAGCGGCGTGGCTCGGGGCGCCAACATCGTCGCTGTCCAGATCTACAGCCTGTTTCCGAACTACTACGGGCCCGGCCAGGGTGCCGTGCTCTCCTATGAGAGCGATCAGGTCAAGGGGCTCGAGCGGGTGTACGCGATCGCCTCGACGCCGTCGCTGAACATCAAGATCGCCGCCGTCAACATGAGCCTGGGCAGCGGCAAGTACACCGAGACCTGCGACCTCAGCTTCCCCGCCCTCAAGGCTGCCATCGACAACCTGCGCGCAGCCGGCATCCCCACCGTGATCGCCAGCGGCAACAGCGGCTACCGCGATGGCATCAGCGGGCCGGCGTGCATCTCCACGGCCGTCAGCGTAGGCGCCACCTGCGACCTCTCCAACACCAGCACCTGTGCCGCGGGTGTCGATGGCGTGGCGTCGTTCTCGAACATCTCTCCGCTCGTGTCGCTGGTGGCGCCCGGCAGCTCGATCAGCTCGTCCGTTCCCGGTGGCTCCTACGCCACGATGGACGGCACCTCGATGGCTGCGCCGCACGTGGCCGGCGCGTGGGCCGTGCTCAAGCAGGCACAACCCACGCTCAGCGTCTCCGATGCGCTCGCACAGCTGCGCGCCAACGGCAAGGTGATCAACGACACCCGCTCCAGTGGCACCGTCACTGGCTTGCGCCGGCTCAGCGTGGGCTTCCTGGGCTCGGCCACCAGCACCTTTGCCCTGCAGGTGGCCAAGACCGGCCCGAATGCAGCGCAAGGCTCCGTCAGTTCGAACCCGGCCGGCATCACCTGCGGCGCCAGCTGCGAGGCCCCCTTCGCCAGCAGCGCCTCGGTCACGCTGACCGCCACCGCTCCAGCGGGCACCACCTTCGGCGGCTGGGCGGGCGCTTGTACAGGCGGCGCCTCCACCTGCACCGTGGCGATGAGCCAGGTGCGCTCGGTGACGGCCACCTTCAACCCCACGCAACAGGCGCTTTCCGTCACGACCAGCCGCGGCACCACCACCGCCTCAGGCTCGGTGGCCTCCTCGCCCACCGCCCTGACCTGCAGCACGCCTGCAACCGCTGGCACGGCCAGTGCCACCTGCTCGGCCAACTTTGCCTACAACGCCGCCGTCAAGTTGACGGCCACGCCAGCCGCGGGCTCGTCCTTCGCCGGCTGGAGCGGCGCGTGCACCGGCACCGGCACCTGCTCGGTGACGATGAGCACGGCGCGCAGCGTCACCGCCACCTTTGCGCTTGCTCCCCAGACCCTCACCGTCACCTCCAGCCGCGGCATCACCGCCGGGGCAGGCACTGTGGCGTCGAGCCCGGCCGGCTTGAGCTGCGCCACACCCACGGCCGCTGGCGTCTCCGCCTCCAACTGCTCGGCCAACTTCAGCAACGGCACGAGCGTGACGCTGACCGCCACGCCCACCGCAGGCTCGGCCTTCACGGGCTGGAGCGGAGCCTGCACGGGCACGGCGACCACCTGCACGCTGGCCATGACGGCCGCCCGCAGCGTGACCGCGAACTTCGCACCCGCGACCACCAGCTTCGGCCTGACCATCAACGCAGTCAGGGGCACTTCGACGGCCTCGGGCTCGGTGAGCTCGTCGCCGGCCGGGCTGACGTGTGCCGCTCCCAACGTCGCCGGGCAGACCCAGGCCACCTGCGCGCGCAACTTCACCTCCGGCACAGCCGTGACGCTCACGGCCAGTGCCGGCAGCGGCAGCACCTTCACCGGCTGGAGCGGGGCCTGCACCGGCACCGCCGCCACCTGCACGGTCGCGATGAGCGTGGCGCGGACCGTGACGGCCACCTTCGGCGCCACCGCCTCGCAGCCGACCAACGCCACCCTGACCGTGAACTCGGCCCGCGCCGTCACCTCGGCCGGTGGCACGGTGACGTCCAACCCCACCGGCATCAGCTGCGCCGCACCCACCACCGGCACCACGATGCAGACCACCTGCTCGGCCGCCTACGCCACGACGGCGTCCGTGACGCTGACTGCCACTCCTGCCACAGGCAGTGTCTTCTCCGGCTGGAGCGGCGCGTGCACCGGCGCGGCCGCCACCTGCACCGTCTCCATGAGCGCAGCGCGCACGGTGACGGCCACCTTCACGAAGCGGTTCGCGCTGGCCCTGACGGTCACCAAGGCGCGGGCGGCCTCCTCCGGCACCGTCACCTCGGCGCCTGCCGGCCTGTCGTGCGCCACGGCCGCCACCGGCACCAAGGCCACCAGCTGCTCGGCCAACTTCAACAGCGGCAACTCGGTGACGCTGACGGCCACGCCCGCCACCGGCACCACCTTCAAGAGCTGGAGCGGCTCATGCACCGGCACCGCGCGCACCTGCACGGTGTCGATGAGCGCGGCACGCAACGCGACGGCGGCCTTCAACTGACGCGCCAGGCGGCGCGGGCCCTCGCGCCTGTCGCCCCCCGAGACTCGGTGGGGTCCTGATGCCGCCCGCCTGAGCGTGCGCTAGCATGGCCGGGACACATCCGGGGATCCCGCCATGCTGCTCCTGCGCCCGCTGCGCCACGTGCGCCAGACTGCGTCCCGACTCGCCCTGGTGGCCTGCATGACGGTCAGCGCCGCCTGTGCAATGGCGCAGCCCGTGCCGACGGCTGAACACGAGGACCTGACGCGGTCGGCCGTGCAACGCGGCAAGGTGCGGGTGATCGTGGGCCTGCAGATGCCGGCCGCGCTCGATCGCCTGCTCCCGGCCGCGCAAATGCTGCAGCAGCGCCAGGCGATCCGCCAGGCCCAGGTTTCCGCGGCCTTGCAGTCGCTGATGGGCACGAGCTCGCGCGTCACGGTGCAGTTCGATACCGTGCCCTACATGGCCGTCGAGGTCGATGCGACGGCGCTCGGCAGATTGCGCGCGTCCGGGCTGGTCAAGGAGCTCTACGCAGACAAGCTCGCCCGGCCGCAGATGCTGCGCAGCGCGCCGCTCATCGGTGCGCCCGTTGCCTGGGCTGGCGGTCGCACGGGCAGCGGCTGGGCGGTCGCGGTGCTCGACACGGGTGCGGACGCGGCGCACCCCTTCCTTGCGGGCAAGGTCGTCTCCGAGGCCTGCTACTCCACCACCAGCGTGACGGACGGCACGCAGTCGCTGTGCCCAGGCGGCGCGGCGTCCAGCATCGCGCCGGGCGCGGCCACACCTTGCGGGGGCGGCTTGTGCATGCACGGCACGCATGTGGCGGGCATTGCCGCGGGCGGGCTGGCTGCCGACGGCTCCAGCGGCGTGGCCCGGGGCGCCAACATCGTTGCGCTACAGGTGTTCAGCCTGTTTCCCAACTACTTCGGTCCGGGCCAGGGTGCCGTGCTCTCCTACGAGAGCGACCAGGTCAAGGCGCTCGAGCGGGTGTACGAGATTGCCTCCACCCCGTCGCTGAACATCAAGATCGCCGCCGTGAACATGAGCCTGGGCTCGGGCAAGTACACCGAGACCTGCGACCTCAGCTTCCCCGCCCTCAAGACCGTCATCGACAACCTGCGCGTGGCCGGCATCCCCACCATCATTTCCAGCGGGAACTCGGGCTACCGCGACGGTATCAGCGGGCCGGCCTGCCTCTCCACCGCCGTGAGCGTGGGAGCCACCTGCGACTTCTCCAACACCAGCAGCTGTGCTGCGGGTGTCGATGGCGTGGCGTCGTTCTCGAACATCTCCCCGCTCGTCTCGCTGGTGGCGCCCGGCAGCTCGATCAGCTCGTCAGTCCCCGGAGGCGGCTATGCCGTGATGGACGGCACCTCCATGGCCGCGCCCCACGTGGCCGGGGCCTGGGCGCTGCTCAAGCAGGCCCAGCCGACGCTTGGCGTGTCCGATGCGCTCGCACAGCTGCGCGCCAACGGCAAGGCGATCGACGACACGCGCTCCAGCGGCGTCGTCACGGGGCTGCGCCGGGTGGACGTGGGCTTCCTGGGCTCGGCTGCCACCACCTTCGCGCTCCAGGTGGCCAAGGCCGGCCCGAACGCCGCTCAAGGGACGGTCACGTCGAACGTGGCAGGCATCCAGTGCGGCGCCGTGTGCGAGGCCCCGTTTGCCAGCGGCACCGCCGTGACGCTGTCGGCATCCGCGCCGGTCGGCACCGCTTTCGCCGGCTGGGGTGGCGCCTGCACGGGGCTGGCCCCCACCTGCTCCGTCACGATGAGCCAGGTGCGCTCGGTGACGGCCACCTTCAACCCGACGCAGCAGCCTCTGAGCGTCACGGCAGACCGCGGCACCACGAACGCCACAGGGTCGGTGTCCTCCTCCCCGGCCGCTGCGGGCCTGCCCTGCAGCACGCCGACCACCGCCGGCACCCCATCGCGCACCTGCGTTGCAAGCTTCCCCTTCGGTGCCCCCGTCACGCTCATGGCCCTGCCCGCAGCGGGCTCCGCTTTCACGGGCTGGGGCGGCGCGTGCACCGGCACGGCCGCCACCTGCACGGTGGACATGACGGCCGCGCGTGACGTCACGGCGACCTTCGCCCCAGCCGTGCCGCCGCCCGCCTTCTCGAGGCTGACGGTCCAGCTGACCGGGCTGGTAAGCGGTGCATCCGGAGAAGTCGAATCCTCGCCCGACGGCATCGAATGCGAGCTGCCGTCCAATGGAAAGACCCGGGAGGTCACCTGCTCGGCCCGGTACGCCAGCACCGCCAAGGTCCGTCTCACTGCGGAAGCGGAGTCGGGCAGCGCCTTCGTCGGCTGGGGCGGGGCCTGCACGGGCACCGCCCGCACCTGCACCGTCTCGATGACTGCTGCACGCACGGTGACAGCCACCTTCACGCGCAGCCCTGAGCTGCGCG
>CAILKA010000087.1 GCA_903834645.1 uncultured beta proteobacterium | reverse complement strand
GTGCCCTATGCCCTGGCATGGGCCGGGTCGTGGCTGCTGCGACCCCTGCACCCCCTGGCCGCACCCGACAACCTGCGCATGCTGCGCCAGGGCTCCCGCGCCGACGGCAGGGCCATCGAGCAGTTCCTCGGGCGCCCGCTGCTGCCGCCGCAGCCGCACCTGCAGTTCGAGGACGCTTCGATCCTCGGGAGGCGGCCATGAGCTACACCACCCTCAAGACCCTGCACATCCTGAGCATGGTGCTGCTGTTCGGTACCGGTCTGGGCAGCGCCTACTACAAGTGGATGGCCGACCGCAGCGGCCACGTGCCTCACATCGCCCGCACCAACCGCAACGTCGTGCTGGCCGACTGGATCTTCACGACGCCCACCGTGATGCTTCAACCCCTGACCGGCTTGTGGATGGTCCACCAGCTCGGGCTGCCGTGGAGCACGCCCTGGATCGCCGCCAGTCTGGGCCTGTACGCCCTGGCCGCAGCCTGCTGGTTGCCGGTGGTCGGATTGCAGATCCGGATGCAACGGTTGTCGCAAGCGGCGGCGGTGCGCCAGTTGGCGCTTGCGCCCGACTACTGGCGCCTGGCGCGGTGGTGGTTCTGGCTGGGTGTACCGGCCTTTACCGCGATGGTGCTGATCGTGGTGATGATGGTGGCCAAGCACGTCCCGGGGGTCGGATCATGAAGAGTCTCATGGAGCAGGCGCTGGGCGACGCGTGGGACCAGCTGCCGCCGGCGCTTCACGCGCACTACCTTCCCGGCAAGACACGAGATGTCGGGCAGCTGGACGTGGATTTTCCCGCGTTCATGCAACCCGTGCTGGCCATCCTGTCACGCCTGGGCGCACTGGTGCGTCGCCGTGGAAAGGCGGTGCAGACGAGCGTCGAGAAATCGGTCGTGGGCCCGCAGCAGCACTGGCACCGCACGCTGCGCTATTCCGATGGGCAGATCCTGCACTTCAACAGCGTGTGGGAGCTGGCGCCCGATGGCCATCTGGTGGAGTACGTGAACCCGTGGCTGGGTCTGCAGATGAAGCCCTCCGTCGTGGCGGGGCAACTGCACTACGAAGGCGTGCGGTTCGTCGTGCGTGCCGGGCGCTGGGCGCTGCACATTCCGGAGTGGGCGACGCTCGGGCACACCACCATCGTCGAGCGGGCCCTGGACGAACATCACTTCGCGATGGACTTTCGCTTGACCCATCCCGTGTTCGGCCAGGTGTTTCGGTACTCGGGGACCTTCCGGTCGAACGCGGGCCCCTAGCGCGCGAGCCCTTGGCCCTTTGGGCTTGGGCTACACCATCCGGCGCAGCGCCTCGAAGAAAAGCACAGACTGCTCGCGCTCGCCCTGGATCTGAGCTGCCACGCGCGCGGCCAGCCCGGCCTCCACAGGTGCAAGCGGCCGCCCCGTGGACTGCGCGATCACCTGCACCTCGCAGGCGCGCTCCAGGTAGTACAGGTCGTCGTAGGCGTGGTCGATGCGCGGGCCGCACACCACCACGCCGTGGTTGCCCAGGAACACGACATCGGCCGTGCCCATGGCGCGCGCGATGCGCTCGCCCTCGGCCACGTCCAGCGCCAGGCCGTTGTAGTGCGCATCCACCGCCACCCGCCCGACGAAGCGCATCGCCGTCTGCGACAGCGTCGGGTCGAGTGCGCGATCGGTGGTGAGCGTGAGCGCCGTGGCGTAGGGCATGTGCGTGTGCAGCACGCAGGCCTGGCCCGCCACGCGGTGCACGGCGGCATGGATGTACATGGCGGTGGGCTCCACCGCGTGGCGGCCGGCGAGCACCGCGCCTTGCGCGTCCACCAGCACGATGTCCTCGGCGCGCACCTCACTCCAGTGCAACCCGCGCGGGTTGAGCAGGAAGCGGCCCGAGGCGTCGGGCAGCTCCACCGAGAAGTGGTTGCAGATGCCCTCGGCCAGGCCGTGGTGGGCGGCGGCACGCAGCGCCAGGGCGAGGTCCTCGCGCAGTTGCGTGACGGCGGGGCTTCGGAAGTCGTCGGTATGGGCCAGGGGGGTGGACATGAGGGTGCCTCGTGAGGGACGTTGCGGGGGATTTCGGGCGGGGTGGGAGCGGGCGGGCGCGTGCGTCGGTGCGTCCCGGCGTCAACGCATCGGCCGTGGGTAGGGGCCGGGCGTGGGCCGCTGAACCGGGCGCTCGCGCAGCAGGCGCTGCAGGTGGGCGAGTGCCGCGTCGAGCTGCGCATCGCCACCTTCGAAGGTGGCGCGCGGCGGGTTGTCGACCTCGAGGTCGGGCGCCACGCCCACGCCCTCGATCAGGAAGCGGCCCTGGGCGTCCATCTGCCCGGTCTCGGCGGCACGCATGATGCCGTTGTCGAGCAGCCGGTTGCGGTCGGACAGCCACACGCCCGCGCCACTCGTGCGCCGGCCGATCACGGTGCCCAGGCCCAGCCGCTTGAAGCCCTCGGAGAAGGTCTCGCCATCGGAATAGGTCTCCTCGTTGACGAGCACGACGAGGTGGCCCTGGAAGGCCTGCTGCATGTTCGGGTAGGGCGGCGAGCCTGGCGGCGAGCGGCGCTGCCACCACACCCAGGCGCGGCGCAGCAGCTTCTCCAGCACCCAGCTGTCGATGTTGCCCCCGCCGTTGAAGCGCATGTCGATCACGAGACCGTCACGGTCGACATGGGCGTAGAACTCGCGCGCGAAGTCGGCGATGTCCTCACGCCCCATCGCGCGCAGGTGCAGGTAGCCGATGCGCCCCTGGCTCGACTCGAGCACGGTGCGCAGCCGCGACTGTCGCCAGTCGAGCAGGCGCAGCTGGCGCTCGCGCGAGAGGCTCACCGGCACCACCACGGCCTGCACGCTGCGTCCATCGACCTTGCGCAGGCCCAGCAGCACCTGTCGCCCGGCCTGGCCGCGCAGCAGCTCGGCCGGATCGGCCGAGCTCGAGGCGGAGCGGCCGTTGATGGCGGTGATCACGTCGCCCTCGACGATGTCCAGGCCCGGGGCGCCCAGCGGAGAGGCCTCGGTGGGCAGCTCCGGGTCGCCACGCAGGATGCGCTCGATGCGCCAGCCCGCCTCGACGCGCGCCAGCGAGGCGGCCAGGCTGGCCAGCGCAGGCTCGTCGGGGCCGCTCCTCAAGTCGGGCGCCGAGACCTGGCTGTGCAGCGCGCCGAGGTGGCTCACCATCTGAGCCAGCAGCTCGGCGAGCTCGAGGCGATCGGTAACGCGCTCGAGCAGCGGCTCGTGGCGGCGCCGCACCGCCGCCCAGTCCACGCCGTGCATGTCGCGGTCGTAGAAGTGCTCGCGCTGCATGCGCCAGGCGTCAGCGAACATCTGCCGCCACTCGGCCTTGGGGTCGGTGGCGATCGACCAGTCGGCCCAGCGCACCTGGAAGCGCGCCGTCTCCGCAGGTGCCCGGGCGCCGGCCTCCAGCAGCAGGATCTCCGGCGCGCTGCCCGGGCTGCCCGCGCTGCCTGCACCGCGCACGACCATCATCCGCCGGCCGTCGGCGCTGAGCTCGAACTCGCGCACATCGGGTGACATCGTCTCGAGCCGCGCCTCGCCCGGCTCGAGGGCGAAGGTCTTCAGGCTCGTGCGCCGCTCGGTGCCTTGCTCGGTGTCGAGCAGCCACATGCGCCGGCCGTCGGTGCGCAGCGCGCGGTAGTTGCCCGGTGCCACGGGCAGCTCGTGCAGCCGCGCCGCCAGGCCTTCCCACGCGATGGCCGGCAAGGCGCGTGCACGGCCGGCCGCAGGCCGGGCAGGCGCAGTCGGCGCCGAGGCAG
>CAILKA010000086.1 GCA_903834645.1 uncultured beta proteobacterium | reverse complement strand
GGCGCCGGCTCATCTCGTCGAGCCACGCGAGGTAGGCCGCGCGCTGCTGCGGCTGCTCGAAGGCCAGGCGCGGCGGCGCCGCATCGGAAATCGCGGCAGACAGCGCGGTGCGCACCGAATCGGCCAGCGGCTCCTCCACCTGAGCGCCGCCGTGCGCCGAAAGCGGCAGGAGCGCCGCGCCCAGACAGCCCAGCACACAGTCGCGGCGGGTGAGCACCGTGCTCACGCCCGGCGCCCCAGCCAGGCCTCGAGCGGCCAGCGTCTCGTCGAGCGCTGTGCCAGGAGCAGTGCCGCGAGCCAGACCAGCGCCGCCAGCCCCGCCAGGGCCGCGGTGCCCGCCTGCCAGCCGAGCCCCGCCCCGCTGAGCAGCCCCAAGCACACCACCGAGTGGCCCAGGTACACGCTCAGCGTGCACCGCCCCAGCGGCGCAAGCCGCGTCGCCCACGCCCGCGCACCCTCCTCCCAGCGCGTGGCCAGGGCCAGCACGAGCACCGCCGACAGCGGCACGGACACGAGGGGCGCGATCAGGTCCAGCGGCAGCAGCCACCCGGACCCCGCCGAGCCCAGGCCCGCCACGGCCACGCCGTAGGCGACATTGCCCGCCACGAGCCAGCCGAGCCAGCGCCGGACCTGCGCCTGGCGCCAGGCGCGCCAGCGCCGGTGGGTGAGCAGCCGCAGCCGGGCCGCCGCGATCCCGGCCAGCATCAGCAGGTAGACCAGCGGGTACATGAAGATGGCGGCCGCGGCGTTGGCGGCCAGGTACTCCCGCGCGTTGAGGGCCACGTAGGCCCCGAGGTGCGCCACGGAGCCCAACGTTTCGCCCGGGTCGGCACGCCAGGGGTCCACTCTCCCCCGCCCGCTCGCCGGTCCCGAGTCGAGCACGAGCGTCAGGGCCAGCAGGAGGGCGAGGACGGCGAACGGGATGGCCACCAGCCAGGCGGCACGGCGCATGCGTGCGCGCAGCCGGGCGTGCGGCGCGCGCACCTGCGCCAGCGCCAGCCAGCCGCACAGGGCGTAGGCCGTGAGGACGTCCCCGGCGTACAGGAAGAGCCCGTGCAGCACGCCCAGGGCGAGGAGCGCCTGCAGGCGGCGCCTCGCGCGCTGCAGCGACGGCGCGCGCCGGTCCTGCACCGAAAGGGCCAGGGACAGGCCGAACAGGAAGGCCAGCGCCGGGTAGGCCTTGCCCTGCACCACCGCCGCCACCAGGGCCTGCACGGCGGTCGCCACCAGGCTGCCCGCGGGCTCGACCTCGCCGAGCACCGGTCCTCCGGGCATCACCCGGTAGCCCATCGTGTTGACCAGCAACACGCCCCCCAGCGCCAGCGCGCGCAGCGCGTCGGGCAGCTCCAGGCGAGCAGGCGCCGTCACTGCCTCGTCTTCAGGCGCTCCACGGCCTGCGCCACGGCGCTCGCCTGTTCCACCCGCGAGGCAGCGGCCTCACGGCGGCCCTGAAGCTCCACCATGCCCTCCTTCAGCCCGCGCTCGGACAGCACCAGCCGCAGCGGCACGCCGATCAGCTCCCAGTCGGCAAACATCGCGCCCGGGCGCTCGCCCCGGTCGTCCAGGATCACGTCCACACCCTGCGCGGCCAACTCATCGTGGAGCTGGTCGGCCGCCGCACGCACCTCGGCGTGGCGGTCGTAGCCGATCGGGCAGACCACGACCTCGAAGGGCGCCATCGACACCGGCCAGATGATCCCGCGCTCATCGTGGTTCTGCTCGATGGCCGCACCCAGCAGCCGCGTCACGCCGATGCCGTAGCAGCCCATCTCCATCAGGCGGGGCTTGCCGCTCTCGTCGAGGTAGGTCGCACCCATCGCCTGGCTGTACTTCGTGCCCAGGTAGAACACGTGCCCCACCTCGATGCCGCGCTGGATCGCGAGCACGCCCTGGCCGTCGGGCGAAGGATCACCCTCCACGACGTTGCGCAGGTCGGCCACGAGATCAGGCTCGGGCAGGTCACGGCCCCAGTTGACGCCGGTGTAGTGGTGGCCCTCGAGGTTTGCGCCGCAGATGAAGTCGTGCATGTTCGCCACCGTGCGGTCGGCCACCACCTGAACCGCCTGGCGCGTGCCCACCGGCCCGAGGTAGCCGGGCTTGCAGCCGAAGTGGGCGTCGATCTCGGCCACCGTGGCAAAGCGAAAGCCCCCCTTGAGGCCTGGCACCTTGCCCGCCTTGACCTCGTTGAGGGAGTGGTCGCCGCGCACCAGCAGCAGCCACACCGTCGTGCGCGTCACCAACCCGGAGTCGTCCGTCTCGTCGGTGGCCAGCACGAGCGACTTCACCGTCTGCGTCAGCGGCACGCCCAGCAGTCCGGCCACCTGCTCGCAGGTGCTGCAGCCCGGCGTGGGCGTGTTGACCATCGCTGCGGAGGCTGCGCCGCGCGCACCCAGCAGCGACACCGCCTCGGCCAGCTCGATGTTGGCGGCGTACTCGGAGGTCGGGCAGTACACCACCGCGTCCTCGCCCGTGTCGGCGATCACCTGGAACTCCTGCGACAGGTCGCCCCCGATGGCGCCGGTATCGGCCGCCACCGCGCGGTACTGCAGCCCGAAGCGGTCGAAGATGGCGCGGTAGGCGTCCGACATCGATTCGTAGCTGCGCCGGGCACCCGCTTCGTCACGGTCGAAGGAGTAGGCGTCCTTCATCGTGAACTCGCGCCCGCGCATCAGGCCGAAGCGCGGCCGGCGCTCGTCGCGGAACTTGGTCTGGATGTGATAGAAATTCTTGGGCAGCTGGCGGTAGCTGCGCAGCTCCTGGCGCGCGATGTCGGTGATGACCTCCTCGCTCGTGGGCTGGATGATGTAGTCACGCTCGTGACGGTCCTTCACGCGCATGAGCTCCGGTCCCATCTTGCCGAAGCGCCCCGTCTCCTGCCACAGCTCGGCCGGCTGCACCACCGGCATCAGCAGCTCGATCGCGCCGGCGCGGTCCATCTCCTGGCGAATGATGGCCTCGACCTTGCGGATCACGCGCAGGCCCATCGGCATGTAGCTGTAGATGCCCGCCGACAGGCGCTTGATCATGCCGGTGCGCATCATGAGCTTGTGGCTCACGACCTCGGCGTCGGCAGGCGCCTCCTTGAGGGTGGCGATGAAGAAGGAGCTGGCTTTCATGGAGGGGGCTGGCTCGCATCCGGGAAAGCGAGGCGTCGCTGGCCGCGACGACCCGGTGCTATATTGAGCTCAGTCAAGAATCCGGGGGCCGATTATGCTCGACCGAGAGGGCTTCAGGCCCAACGTCGGCATCATCCTGCTCAACGCGCGCAACCAGGTCTTCTGGGGCAAGCGGCTGAAGACGCACTCGTGGCAATTTCCGCAAGGCGGCATCAAGCCTGGGGAATCGCCCGAGCAGGCGATGTTCCGCGAACTGCACGAAGAAGTCGGCCTGCGCCGCGAGCACGTCGAGATCGTCGCGCGCACGCGCGACTGGTTGCGCTACGAGGTGCCCGAGCACTTCATCCGGCGCGAGTCGCGGGGCCACTACCGCGGCCAGAAGCAGATCTGGTTTCTGCTGCGCCAGCTCGGCCGCGACACCGACATCAACCTGCGCGCCACCGACCACCCGGAGTTCGACGCCTGGCGCTGGAACGACTACTGGGTGCCGCTGGAAATGGTGATCGAGTTCAAGCGCGGCGTCTACGAGCTGGCGCTGACCGAGCTCGCGCGCTTCCTGCCTCGCATGCAGGCTCATCCGCAGAACCGCTACCTGCGCAACGGCTCGCGCCCGCCTCGGCGCGAAGGCCTGCCGCCAGCCGACGAAGCGCTCAGCGCAGCACCAGATTGTCCCGGTGAATGAGCTCAGGCTCGTTGGCGTAGCCCAGCAGCGCCTCGATCTGTGAGGAGGGCTTGCGGGCAATGAGGCGCACCTCGGGCGCGGCGTAGTTGGCCAGCCCGCGGGCGAGTTCGGTGGCATCGGGGCCACGCACCGCGATGACATCGCCGCGCGCGAAATCGCCCTGCACCTCCACCACACCGATGGGCAGCAGGCTCTTGCCTTCTTCACGCAGCTTGGCCACCGCGCCGGCGTCCACCACCACCGCACCGCGCAGCTGCAGCTGGTCCACCATCCACTGTTTGCGTGCCGCAAGCTTGGGCACCGCTGCCACCAGGAGCGTGCCGATCGCCTCACCCCCGCACAGGCGCAGCAGCACGTCGGGTTCGCGGCCCCAGGCGATCACGGTGGAGGCGCCGCTGCCGGCAGCCCGCCGCGCTGCCAGGATCTTCGTGATCATTCCGCCGCGTCCGAGGCTCGAGCCGGTGCCGCCAGCCATGCGCTCGAGCTCGGGGTCGCCCGCCTGCGCGCGGTCGATGAAGCGCGCATCCGGGTGCTTGCGCGGGTCGGCCTCGTAGAGCCCGCGCTGGTCGGTGAGGATGACGAGCGCGTCGGCGTCCACGAGGTTGGCCACCAGGGCCCCGAGCGTGTCGTTGTCGCCGAACTTGATCTCCTCGTTGACCACCGTGTCGTTCTCGTTGATGACCGGGATCACCTTGAGCTGCAGCAGCGTGAGCAACGTCGAGCGCGCATTCAGGTAGCGCTCGCGGTCGGCCAGGTCGGCGTGAGTGAGCAGCACCTGGGCGCTGGCCATGCCATGGCTGCGCAGCTGCGTCTCGTACATCTGCGCCAGGCCCATCTGCCCGACGGCGGCGGCGGCCTGCAGCTCGTGCAGCTCGCGCGGGCGCGCCTGCCAGCCCAGCCGCTTCATGCCCTCGGCGATCGCGCCGCTGGACACCATGATCACCTCGCGCCCGCCGCGTGCGAGCTCGGCCAGCTGGCGCGACCAGTTGCCGATGGCCTGCGCATCCACGCCCCGGCCCTCGTTCGTCACGAGGCTGGAGCCCACCTTCACGACGATGCGGCGCGCCTGCGCCAGCACCTCAGGCATCGGGGCCATCCCCCACGCCGGAGCCATCGGCGGGCACGAAGCGCTCGTCGGGCTCCTCCTGCGCGGCTGCCCGGTGCGCCTGCACATGGGTATGGGTAGCCTGCAGCAACGGGTCGAGCCCCTCGCGCGCGAGTGCCGAGATCGCGTACACCGGCCCCTTCCAGCGCAGCCGCCGCACGAACTCGCGCACGCGGGCCTCGCGCTCCTCGGGCGGGATCATGTCGATCTTGTTGAGCACCAGCCAGCGTGGCTTGGCGTGCAGGGCCGGGTCGTAGGCCTTGAGCTCGCGCTGGATCGCGCGCGCCTGCTCCACCGGGTCCACCCCCTCCTCGAAGGGGGCCAGGTCCACCACGTGCCACAGCAGCTGCGTGCGCTGAAGGTGGCGCAGGAAGCGGTGGCCCAGACCCGCACCCTCGGACGCTCCCTCGATCAGCCCGGGAACATCGGCCACGACGAAGCTGCGCTCGGGACCCACGCGCACCACGCCCAGGTTGGGGTGCAATGTGGTGAAGGGGTAGTCGGCGATCTTCGGGCGGGCGTTGGAGATCGCAGCGATCAGCGTGGACTTGCCCGCATTGGGCTGGCCCAGCAGCCCGACATCGGCCAGCACGCGCAATTCGAGCCGCAGCCGCCGGGCTTCTCCCGGCCAGCCTGAAGTCTTCTGGCGGGGCGAGCGGTTGGTGCTGGACTTGAAGTGCAGGTTGCCGAAGCCGCCATCACCACCTTTGCACACCAGGACGCGCTCGCCCGTGCGGATGAGCTCGAACAGCACCTCTCCGCTCTCGGCGTCGCAGCCGATCGTGCCCACTGGCACGCGCAGCACGATGTCGTCGCCAGCGGCGCCGAACTGGTCCGAGCCGCGCCCGGGCTCACCGTTACGCGCCTCGAAGCGGCGCGTGTAGCGGTAGTCGATGAGCGTGTTGAGATTGTTGTCGGCCAGCGCCCAGATGCTGCCACCGCGCCCGCCATCGCCCCCGTTGGGCCCGCCAAAGGGGATGAACTTCTCGCGCCGAAAGCTCACGCAGCCGGCTCCGCCGTGGCCAGCTGCCACGTCGATGATGGCCTCGTCGACGAACTTCATCGCACGTGTCGCCTGTGTCGTCCGTGTCGCGCGGCGCGCCTGAATCGAGCCGGCGGCAGCCCCAAGCAAGAAGCCCCGGGCAGGCCGGGGCTTCGGGGGTCGCAGCCAGCCGTCTTCAGGCCGGGTTGACCGACACCACCTGCCGGTTCAGTGCGCCCTTGACGGCGTACTCCACGTGGCCGTCCACGAGCGCGTACAGCGTGTGGTCACGCCCGACGGCCACGTTCGTCCCGGGGTGGAACCGCGTGCCGCGCTGGCGCACGAGGATGGAACCGGCGGAGACCGTCTGGCCGCCGAAGACCTTCACGCCGAGCATCTTCGGCTGCGAATCGCGGCCGTTGCGGGTTGAGCCGCCGCCCTTTTTCTGTGCCATGGTGTGTGCTCCCGTTCAGGCGCTGAGGGCGCCGATCTCCAGCTCGGTGTAGCCCTGGCGGTGGCCGCCATGGCGCTGGTAGTGCTTGCGCCGGCGCATCTTGAAGATGCGGACCTTGTCGTGACGACCATG
Source organism: uncultured beta proteobacterium (assembly GCA_903834645.1). GTDB lineage: Bacteria > Pseudomonadota > Gammaproteobacteria > Burkholderiales > Burkholderiaceae_C > Rubrivivax. The sequence continues at coordinate 8,124 of CAILKA010000086.1, read as the reverse complement.
CGACACGACGGTGGCCTTGACGCTCGCGCCAGCGACCAGGGGATCCCCGACCTTCAAGTCCGCGCCGCTTCCCACGGCCAGGACCTGGTCGATCGTGATTTCCTGGCCCACTTCCGCAGCAATCTGTTCTACCTTGATCTTCTCGCCGGTGGCAACCTTGTACTGCTTGCCGCCGGTTTTTATGACCGCGTACATGTGAGACCTCTTTCCTTGCAACTCGCATCCACCCGGGAAAACCCGAGCGAAGCCCATCAGTATAACCCGATCCACCGGCCTGGCCAGTAGCCCCGTCCGGGCAGCCCCCCCACCCCCGGGCTCGGTGCCACGGCGCTGCGGGCAGGCCCCGTACCCGTCTTCAGACGGGCCTTCCTATAATCGCTGCTGGTTTTCTTCGCCCACTCACCCTTGCTGCAGTCTCCAGCCGCCCTCGCCGCCCTCGATGCGGCGGATTTCCTCGATGTCGCGATGCGCCAGGTCGACGCGGTGATCCGTGGGCGCCTGAGCTCACGCGTGGCGCTGATCGACCAGATCTCGCGCTACATCGTGGAGGCGGGCGGCAAGCGCGTGCGGCCGCGGCTGCTGCTGCTGTTTGCCGAGGCCTTCGGCTACCAGGGCCCGGCGCGCTACGAGCTGGCGGCGACGGTGGAGTTCATCCACACCGCCACCCTGCTGCACGACGACGTCGTGGACGAGTCGTCGCTTCGGCGCGGCCGCGCCACGGCCAACGCGATCTTCGGCAACGCGGCAAGCGTGCTCGTGGGCGACTTCCTCTACTCGCGCGCCTTCCAGATGATGGTGGCAGTGGGCGAGATGCGCGTGCTCGAGGTGCTGGCCGAGGCGACAAACACGATCGCCGAGGGGGAGGTCATGCAGCTCATGCACATGCACGACCCGGATCTGGCCACCGACAGCTACCTGCGCGTGATCCGCTCCAAGACGGCCAAGCTCTTCGAGGCCAGCGCCCGGCTCGGGGCCATGCTCGGCCAGGCCACCCCGGCCGTCGAGGAGGCCTGTGCCACCTACGGGCGCTCGCTGGGCACGGCCTTCCAGCTCATCGACGACCTGCTCGACTACGAGGGCAACAGCGCAGAGCTCGGCAAGAACGTGGGCGACGACCTGCGCGAAGGCAAGGCCACGATGCCGCTGCTCGCGGCCATGGCTCGCGCCACGCACGACGAGCGCGTGCTGCTGCGCCGCGCGATCGAGGTGGGCGACGTGGAGCAGCTGCCGCAGATCCTGGAGATCGTGCGCCGCACGGGCGCGGTGGAAGTCACGCGCGACGCCGCCCGCCTGGAGGCAGCGCTGGCGCGCGAGGCGCTCGACCGGGTTCCCGCCGGGCGGGCCCGCGATGCACTGCTAGAATTGTGCATTCGGTCGGTAGGACGCACGTCCTGACCGGCCTTCAGGCGGCCCGGGCTCGTGAGAGCCGGCGGGCCGACATCGGGGTGTAGCTTAGCCTGGTAGAGCGCTACGTTCGGGACGTAGAGGCCGGAGGTTCGAATCCTCTCACCCCGACCAGGAATTGGCTGGTCTTTGCGGCTCCTTTCCGGGCCGTGGGCCGTCCGCACGGCGGTTCTGGCGCGGTACAGTACGGCGTCCTTTCCTCCCCACGTGCATGCCCGCTGACACCGTCGTCGAGCCGCCGCAGTCTGCCCTCACGGGCGTTGCGCGGGTGCTGGTCCATGCCGGGACCCTCACCCAGAAGGCGGCCGAGGAGATCTCCAAGGCCGCCCGGGACCGCCGCACGAGCTTCGTCGCCTCGGCCCTGGGCACCGGCGCGGTCAAGCCGGCCGAGCTCGCGCACGTGCTGGCACGCGCCCTGGCCCTGCCGCTGGTCGACCTCCATGCGGTCGACCTCGCGCGCGCACCGCGCAACATCCTGGATGCGAAGCTGTCGCAGCAGTACCAGGTCGTGGTGCTGGGCCGGCGCGGCAGTCGGCTGTTCATCGGTGCAGCCGATCCGACGAGCCAGGAGGCGGCCGAGCGCATCAAGTTCGCCACGCAGCTGACCCCCGAATGGATCGTCGTCGAGCACGACAAGCTGCAAAAGCTGATCGACACGACCACCGCCAGCGCCGGCCAGGTGCTCGACACGATCATCGGAGAGGATTTCGACTTCGAGGCCTCCGAGGCGCCCGAGGAGACCGAGTCCTTCGACGTCGCCACCGAGGTCGAGGATGCGCCGGTGGTGCGCTTCCTGCAAAAGATGCTGATCGATGCGCTCAACATGCGCGCCTCCGACCTGCACTTCGAGCCCTACGAGCAAAGCTACCGCGTGCGTTTTCGCGTCGACGGCGAGCTGCGCGAGATCACGCAGCCGCCGCTGGCGATCAAGGACAAGCTCGCTTCGCGCATCAAGGTCATCAGCCGGCTGGACATCTCCGAGAAGCGCGTCCCCCAGGACGGGCGCATGAAGCTCAAGTTCGGCAACCGTTCGGTGGATTTCCGGGTCAGCACGCTGCCCACGCTCTTCGGCGAGAAGATCGTCATCCGGATCCTCGACCCCTCCTCGGCCAAGCTCGGCGTGGATGCGCTGGGCTACGAGAAGATCGAGAAGGAGCGGCTGATGCGGGCGATCGTGCGCCCGTACGGAATGATCCTCGTCACCGGCCCCACCGGCTCGGGCAAGACGGTCTCGCTGTACACCTGCCTGAACATCCTGAATCAGCCCGGGGTCAACATCTCCACGGTGGAGGACCCCGCCGAAATCAACCTGCCCGGCATCAACCAGGTCAACGTCAACGACCGGTCCGGGCTGACCTTCTCCGCAGCGCTCAAGTCCTTCCTGCGCCAGGATCCGGACATCATCATGGTGGGCGAGATCCGGGACCTGGAGACCGCCGATATCGCGCTCAAGGCCGCACAGACCGGTCACATGGTGCTGTCCACGCTGCACACCAACGACGCCCCCACCACGCTCACGCGCCTCATGAACATGGGCGTGGCGCCTTTCAACATCGCCGCGAGCGTGCTGCTCATCACCGCCCAGCGCCTGGCGCGTCGGCTCTGCGACGTCTGCAAGCAGCCCGCCGTGGTGCCCGATGAGGCGCTACTGAAGGCGGGCTTCCAGCCCTCCGAACTGGACGGCTCGTGGAAGCCCTACCGGGCGGTGGGCTGCACGGCCTGCAACAACGGCTACAAGGGCCGGGTGGGGCTGTACCAGGTGATGCCGATCACCGAGGAGATCCAGCGCATCATCCTGTCGCAGGGCACGGCCCTGGACATCGCCGACCAGGCGCGACGGGAGGGCGTGCGCGATCTGCGCGCCTCCGGCCTGATCAAGGTGCGGGCCGGCGTCACGACCCTGGAGGAGGTGATCACCGTGACCAACGAGTGATCACCCGAGCAACGCACACGATGGCCACCTCCCCCGCACCTGCACCCGCCCCCCGGACCGGCAAGGAACTGATCTTCGACTGGGAGGGCAAGGACCGCAACGGACGCGTTGTCCGGGGCGAGATGCGCGCCGGTGGCGAGGCAGCCGTGAACGCGCTGCTGCGCCGCCAGGGCATCATGGTCACGCGGGTGCGCAAGCGCCGCCTGAGCGGGGGTCGCGCGGTCGGCCAGAAAGACCTCGCCATCTTCACGCGGCAACTCGCCGCGATGATGAAGGCCGGCGTGCCGCTGCTTCAGTCCTTCGACATCGTGGGCCGCGGCGCCACGAATCCCCGCCTGGCACGCCTGGTCAACGACATCCGCTCCGACATCGAGACCGGCACGAGCCTGTCGGCGGCCTTTCGCAAGCACCCGCTCGTCTTCGACTCGCTCTACTGCAACCTCGTCGAGGCCGGTGAGGCCGGTGGCATCCTGGAGTCGCTGCTGGACCGCCTGGCCCTCTACCAGGAGAAGACGGTGGCCATCAAGCAGAAGATCAAGTCGGCGCTGATGTATCCGGTGGCGGTGCTGATCGTGGCCATGATCGTGATCTCGGTCATCATGATCTTCGTCGTGCCCTCCTTCAAGAGCATGTTCGCGAACTTCGGGGCCTCCCTGCCGGCACCGACGCTGTTCGTGGTGGCGGTGTCAGAGTTCTTCGTGCAGTGGTGGTGGGCCATGCTGGCCGCCGGGGCGGCGGGGGCGTACTTCCTGCGCCAGTCCTGGCGCCGATCCGAGAAAGTCCAGGCCTTCATGGACCGCGCCCTGCTGCGCGTGCCCGTGTTCGGAGGGCTCGTCGAGAAGTCGGTCGTGGCGCGCTGGACGCGCACGATGTCCACGCTGTTCGCCGCGGGCGTCCCGCTCGTGGAGGCGCTCGATTCGGTGGGCGGCGCCGCGGGCAATTCGCTTTACGCCACGGCCACCGAGCAGATCCAGCGCGATGTGTCGGCCGGCGGCTCCCTCACCAACGCCATGCAGAGCGCAGGCCTGTTCCCGGTCATGGTGCTGCAGATGGCGGCCATCGGCGAGGAGTCGGGCTCGCTCGACCAGATGCTCGCCAAGGCGGCCGAGTTCTACGAGGAGGAGGTCGATCAGATGGTCAAGGGCCTGTCGAGCCTGATGGAGCCCTTCATCCTGGTCTTCCTCGGCGGCCTGATCGCGGCCATCGTGATCGCGATGTACCTGCCCCTGTTCAAGATGGGCGCGGTGGTGTGAGCGTGCCGCCGCTGGAGTTCCTGCTGTCGCCCGCCGTCCTGGCCCTGCTCGGGCTCGTGGTGGGCAGCTTCCTCAACGTGGTCGTGCATCGCCTGCCGCGCATGCTCGAGCGCCAGTGGTGGGAGGACGCCGCGCACCAGTTCGGCGATGCCAGCTCGCACGAGCGGGTCTTCGCCAAGCCCGCACCGGTGGCCATGGGCACGCAGGCAGAGGGCGTGCTGGCGCGGCTCGGGAGCCTGCCCGCCTACGACCTGATCCGCCCGGGCTCGCGCTGCCCGGCCTGCGGCCACGCGATCCGCTGGCACGAGAACATCCCGGTGCTCGGATGGCTGCGCCTGCGCGGCCGGTGCTCGGCCTGCGGCACGCGGATCTCGGCCCGCTACCCGGCCCTGGAACTGCTCACGGGCACCTTGTTCGCCCTGCTGGGCTGGCGCTTCGGGCCGACGCCCGCTGCGCTGATGTGGTGCGCGGTGGCGGCGGCACTGCTGGCGCTGTCGTTCATCGACTGGGACACGACACTGCTGCCCGACCCGCTGACGCAGCCGCTGCTGTGGGCCGGGCTCATCGCCGCTGCAGCCGGCTGGACCGGCCTGTCCCTGGGGACGGCGCTGACCGGAGCCGTGGCCGGCTACCTGTCGCTGTGGTCGGTGTACTGGCTCTTCAAGCTCGCCACGGGCAAGGAGGGGATGGGCTATGGCGACTTCAAGCTGCTGGCGGCCATTGGCTCCTGGCTGGGCTGGCAGGCCCTGCTGCCGGTGTTGCTGATGGCATCGGTGATCGGGGCGGCGGTGGGTCTGGTGATGAAGGCCACTGGCGCGCTGCGCGAGGGCCGCTACGTGCCCTTCGGGCCCTTCCTCGCGGGGGGCGCTCTGGTGGCCCTGGTCGCCGGCACCGATGCGCTGCTGGCGGCCATCGGCTGGCGCTGAGCCGGGGCTGCGCGCATGCGGCTGGCCCGCATCGGTCTCACTGGCGGCATCGGCAGCGGCAAGAGCACGGTGGCGGCCGCATGGGCCGAGGCGGGCGCGGTGGTGGTCGACACCGACGCCATCGCCCGTGCGCTCACCGCATCCGGCGGGGCCGCGCTGCCGAGACTGGCCGAGGTGTTCGGCCCGACGATCCTCGACGCCCACGGAGCGCTCGACCGCGAACGCATGCGTGCGCTCGCCTTCTCAGACCCTCTGGCGCGCACACGCCTGGAGCAGGTGCTGCATCCGATGATCGGGCAGGAAGCGCAGGCGCAGGCCGCGCGCGCGGGCGAGCGCACGGTGGTGTTCGACGTGCCGCTGCTGGCGGAGTCGGCGCATTGGCGCGCACGCGTGCAGCGCATCGTCGTCGTCGACTGCGAGGAGCCTACCCAGGTGGCGCGCGTGATGGCCCGCAACGGCTGGAGCCGCGATGCGGTGGCACGCGTGATCGCGCAGCAAGCCACGCGCGCGCGGCGCCGCGCCATCGCCGATGCCGTGATCTACAACGAAGGGCTGACGCTCGAAGCGCTGCGCGCACAGGTGCGGGCGCTGTGGGCGCACTGGCAGCAGCCGGGCGGGGCGGGCGTTCCCGATCCGGCGCCGCCTGCCGGCTGTGAAACAATCTGAGCGCGGGTAGCGAACCCCGCTGCGTCCCCCACCGAGCCTCTGCCCGCGCCTTGGTCCTCTACGAATATCCGCTCAACGAAGGCATCCGCACGATGCTGCGGCTCGAGCAGCTGTTCGACCGCCTGGGCACGCTGATCGATCGCGATGCGACGATCGACCACCACTTCGCGCTCTTCACGGTCTTCGAGATCATGGACGTCGCCTCGCGCGCAGACCTGAAATCCGATCTGCTCAAGGAGCTCGAGCGCCAGAAGCTGCAACTCGAGGGTTTCCGGGGCAACCCGGCGATCTCGGAGGCGATGCTCGACGCCACGCTCAGCCAGGTCGACCATGCGCACGATGCGCTCAACGCCGTGCAGGGAAAGGTGGGTCAGTCGCTCACGGCCCACGAGTGGCTGATGGGCATCCGCAGCCGTATCGCGATACCCGGCGGCACCTGCGAGTTCGATCTGCCGGGCTATTACGCCTGGCAGCAGCACCCGCCGGAGCGCCGCCGCGCTGACCTGCAGGGCTGGGTCGGCGCGCTCGTGCCGCTGGCCGAGGCGCTGGGCATGATGCTCAAGCTGCTGCGCGACGGCGGGGCAGCGCAGAAGGTCGTGGCCCAGGGCGGCCACTTCCAGCAGCGCCTGCCCGAAGGGCGTCACTATCACCTGCTGCGCCTGCGGATAGACGGTGCGCTGGGCCTCGTGCCCGAGATCAGCGGTCACCGCCTGATGGTGTCGGTGCGGATGATGCGCCCGGACGCCGAGGGGCGCCTGCGGGCGGCACCGGAAGACGCGAGCTTCGTGCTCACGCTGTGCGGATGAGCCAGACGGGGGGGCAGGGCGCGCGCACGGTGCGCTGCCCGGGCTGTGGGGGCCCCAGCGTCTACGCGTCCGGCAATCCCTGGCGCCCCTTCTGCAGCGCACGCTGCCGCGGGGCCGACCTGGGGGCCTGGGCCGCCGAGTCCTACCGGATGCCCGAGTCGACCCCGCCAGATCCCGGCTGGCCGGGCGAGCGTCCCGCCGGGACCGCCACCGAAGACGGCAAATAAGGGTTTCCACTAACCCCTGTGCGCTGATCATCCGCACTTGAAGACCGCCGGGTCAACCCTATAATTCGATTGCTAGCACTCGCATTGCCAGAGTGCTAACAGCCGCCGCAGCCGTCGGCGACGCCGCTCCCCCTCGGGGAGTGGCCGAGATGGCCGGCAACTGTCCGATCCCCCCCTGAACACTCTCAAGGAGATGTGATGAAGCTTCGTCCGTTGCACGACCGCGTGGTCGTCAAGCGCCTGGAAAACGAAACCAAGACTGCCTCGGGCATCGTCATCCCCGACAACGCCGCCGAAAAGCCCGACCAGGGCGAAGTGCTGGCCGTGGGTCCCGGCAAGCGCAACGACAAGGGTGAGTTCGTCACCCCGAACGTGGCCGTCGGCGACCGCGTGCTCTTCGGCAAGTACTCCGGCCAGACCGTCAAGGTCGATGGCGAGGAACTGCTGGTGATGCGCGAGGAAGACCTCTTCGCGGTCATCGAAAAGTAATTCGGAATTCAACAGATACCTGGAGTTAACGAAAAATGGCAGCAAAAGACGTAGTCTTCGGCTCTGACGCTCGTCACCGCATGGTCGAGGGCGTCAACATCCTGGCCAACGCCGTCAAGGTCACCCTGGGCCCCAAGGGCCGCAACGTGGTGCTCGAGCGCAGCTTCGGCGCCCCCACCGTCACCAAGGACGGTGTCTCGGTGGCCAAGGAGATCGAGCTCAAGGACAAGCTGCAGAACATGGGTGCCCAGATGGTCAAGGAAGTTGCTTCCAAGACCTCTGACATCGCAGGTGACGGCACCACCACCGCCACCGTGCTGGCTCAGGCCATCGTGCGCGAAGGCATGAAGTACGTGGCCGCCGGCATGAACCCGATGGACCTGAAGCGCGGCATCGACAAGGCCGTGACGGCCCTGGTCG
>CAILKA010000085.1 GCA_903834645.1 uncultured beta proteobacterium | reverse complement strand
TGCAGACCCTTCCCATCCTCCAACCGCAGGTGTGGGCACAAGCGATCGAGCGCTGGTGCCGCTTCGACGAGGTCGACCTTTCAGCGGCGCGCCTCAGCACGCAAACCTACCTGAGCACCCGCCCCGGGCCCGCGGAGGCCACTCAGGCCAGCCGCCGGCTCTTCGACCGCATCCGACGAGCGGCAACACCCATGGCCGACCGGCCGTGAGAGCCTCCAGCCCTCCCTCCCCCCTGCACTCCCGCCTAGCCTGGAGCGCCGCCCACCTCCTGGCCACCCGCGGCCTGGCCCTCCTCACGCGCCTGGCGCTCGCCCGGCTGCTCGCCCCCGAGCACTTCGGCCTCTTCGGCCTGGTGGCAGTGGCCCTTGGCCTGCTCACGGCGGTGGCGGATTTCGGCCTGCACGGCGCCCTCGTGCAGCGGCGCGGCGCGGGCAAGCACGGCCTGGCCAGCAGCGTGTGCTGGGCCCTGGCTGCCTCAGGCGCGGTGCTGTGGGCGGTTGCGGCGCTGGCCGGTGCGCCCGCGCTGGCTGCCTTCCATGGCGATGCACGGTTGCTCGCCCCGGCGCAGGCGCTGGGTGCCTTGCTGTTTTTCCAGAGCCTGGCCGTGGTGCCCACGGCGCTGCTCATGCGCCAGGGCCGCTTCAAGCCGCTGGTACTGGCGGAGTTTGCGGGTGTGGCGCTGGGTGCGGTGGCGGCGCTGCTGCTGGCCCGGGCGGGGCACGGCGTGTGGGGCCTCGTGGCGCAGCAGCTGCTGGGGGCGGCCTTGACGGCGCTTCTGGTGTGGCAGGTTGTGCGCTGGCGGCCGGAGTGCCGGGTGCGCGCCGCCGCGCTGCAGAGCCTGTGGCCCTTCGGGCGGGCGATGGCGGGCACGCGGCTTGTGATGTACCTGCGCCAGAACCTGGATCAGCTCTTCATCGGCGCCTTGCTCGGCGCTGCGCCCCTGGGGGTCTACATGATCGCCTTCACCTTCACCGAAGGCCTGCGCACGCAGGTGGCGTCAGCTGCCGCGCGCGTGATGCTGCCGCTCTACAGCCAGCAGCAGGGCAACCCTGAGGCACTTCGCCGCCACTACCTGCGCGCCACACGCGTGATGATCCTGGCGCTCGCACCGATGTCGCTGGCGGCGCTGCTCTATGCCGAGGCCTTCTGCCTGCACGTGCTCGGGCCGGCGTGGAAGGATGCCGCCACACCGATGCGCATCCTCGCGTTTGGCGGCCTGCTGCACGTGGCCAGTGGCCCGGCGGCCGAGGTGCTGCAAGGCATGGGGCGCCCGCAAGAGTTGCTGCGCATGGCCTGGCGCAACGTGCTGCTGTTCGCGCTGCCGTGCACGGCCCTGCTCACCTGGTGGCAGGGCACGGTGGGTGCGGCAATGGCCTTCACCCTCACGGTGGCCACCCAGCGCGTGGCCCTGCACCGCGCACTGCGCGCAGCCATCGGGCTGGATGCGCGCGCTGTGTGGCACGCCAGCGGCGCGCCGCTGGCACTGGCGGCCGGCACCTGCATGGCGGCCTACGCCTTGCGCGGCACCCTGCCCCTGGCGCTCGAGGCTGCGCTGCTGGCCCTCGGCTGGCTCGTTGCGGGCCTTAAACTGGCCCGCCGCTGATCCTGCGCACGCCAGCGCCTCTTTCCCGAACCCTGCCATGCCCATCTTCGTCAAGGGCCGTATCCGCTGCCTGTACGTGCACATCCCGAAGGCGGGCGGCACGTCGCTCAAGCAGAGCCTGCGCCGCCACGGCTGGGAAGAGCAGCTCTCGATCCGGGGCAAGCCCGTGCAGGCGCTGCAGCACCTGCGCTGCTCGCCGCAGCACTACCACCGCGAGCTCCTGGAGCAGCTGCTGCGCCTGGAGGCTTTCGATCTCGCCTTCACCGTGTGCCGCCACCCTTTCAGCCGCATGAAGT
>CAILKA010000084.1 GCA_903834645.1 uncultured beta proteobacterium | reverse complement strand
AGGCCGGGGGCAGCTGCGGCTGCGAGGCGTCGCCCACGGCCAGCCGCGTCATGGGCAGCGTGAGCGCAAACATCACCACGCCCGCCAGCCCGAGCAACAAGCCACGGCCCTCGTCACGCTGGGCCGACGCCGACGACGTGGAGGAGGACGAGGATGAGCGGGCGGAAGGGTCCGAGGTCGCAGCCGGCGGCGGCGCGCCGGGAGGGCGAAAGGCCATGCGGCCAGTCTAGCCTGGGTGGCCAGGGTGGCCTGGGTGGGCGCCTGCACCGCCCGCCGCAAAGGTAACGGTGGGCCGGTGGCCCCGCGCGGCGATGCGGGCGGATCCGCACAATCAGCCCACGATGCAGTTTGCCTCGACCCTGCCCCAGGATGCGTCCGAGCTCGACCGCCTGAGCGCCTTCGGGGACTGGCTCGAGGCGCTGCAGCATGACGGGTCGGCCGCCAACCGCCCGGCGGAGTTGTCGCCCTCGCTGTGGCAGGACCTCTGGAGCGCCACGCCGGGCCGGACACGGCGCCAGGATGCGGCCTCGACGGGCCCGGCAGGTCCGGCAGGCCATTGGCGCGACGTGGTCGAGGTGCTGGCGGCGAGCCTGCGACATGCGCAGGCGCTGACGCTGTACCTGGGCGGCGACACGCACGTCGTGCCGCTCACCCTGTATCCGCTGCAGCGCCTGGCGCGTTGCCCGCTTGATCTCGAGCGCTTCGAAGCGCTGAGGCTGACCGAGCTGCGGGTGCTGCACGTGGAGCCTGCGCTGATGCGCGCGCCGGACCCTGCCTCGGCCGCAAGGGGGGATCGGCCGCTGGGCCGGCCGCTGGCACCCATCAGCTGGCTGCTGGCGATGCGCGGGCCGCGGCGCGAGGTGCTGCCCGAGCTGGCGGGGTCGCTGGCGTGCCGGCGGGTGTCGGGTCTGCCGCTGCAGACGCCCGGCCTGAGCGGCGCCACGGCCGTCGCGCTGGAGCGGCTCGGCCAGGAGTCGGCCAGCCTGCGCACGATTGCGTCCTGGCCGGGTATGGATGCGGTGCGGGCCGCCCGGCTCGTCAACGGGCTGTACCTGCTGGGCGCCCTCATCGTCTCGCGCACGCATCCGGCGGCGCACGCGGGCTGAAGCTCGCATCGGCAAGCCCGACTCGCCCGACTCGCCCGTCACGCACGCCGGCAGCGGTGCGCAGACGGTGATGCTCTTGTCGGCGCCGTCTGCGGGCGCCAGGCTCAGGCCCGCGCCGCCAGAGCCTCCCAGCGCTCCAGCCCGACCATCAGCTCCTCTTCGATCTGCGCGTGGCGGGCATGCAGGGCCGAGGCGCGCTGCGGCTCGCGGGTGTAGAGGGAACCGTCGGCCAGCTGCGCGTCTATCTCGCGCTGCTCGGCCTCCAGCGCCTCCAGGCGCGCGGGCCACTGCTCGAGCTCGCGTGCCTCCTTGTAGCTGAGCTTGCGTGCGGCGGCGCAGGGCTCGCCTGAGGGCGCGCGCGGGGCCACCACGGAGGCCGAGACCGCAGCCGGCGCCGGGCTGCCAGCCGGTGCTGGCGCAGCAGGGGCGGCAGCCGCCGCTGCCACGCGCGTGCGCTCGCGCTGCACGCGCCAGTCCTCGTAGCCACCCTCGTACTCCCGCCACAGACCCACGTGGCCGGCAAAGGCGGGATCGCCCTCCCAGGCCAGCGTGCTCGTCACGACATGATCGAGGAAGCGGCGGTCGTGGCTGACGAGGAACACCGTTCCGGTGTAGCTCTGCAACAGCTCCTCCAGCAGGTCCAGCGTGTCGATGTCCAGGTCGTTGGTGGGCTCGTCAAGTACCAGCACGTTGGCCGGCAGGGCAAAGAGCCGCGCCAGCAGCAGCCGGTTGCGCTCCCCGCCCGAGAGCGTGCGCACGGGCGAGTACGCCCGCTCCGGGGCGAATAGGAAGTCGCCCAGGTAGCTCATCACGTGCTTGCGCGCGCTGCCGATCTCCACCCACTCGCTGCCCGGGCTGATCGTGTCGGCCAGCGTCGCCTCGAGGTCGAGCGCGGCGCGCATCTGGTAGAAGT
>CAILKA010000083.1 GCA_903834645.1 uncultured beta proteobacterium | reverse complement strand
GATCTTCATGGCCACCGGATGGGTGGCGGTCTTCACCCCGTAGGTGCCGGCGTGGCCAGAGCAGCGCTCCACCGTGTTGAGCGTCACCGTCACCGACTGGCCGATCAGCTTGAACATCTCTTCGGTCTTGCGGCCGATCTTCTGCACCCGGCCGTGGCAGGGGATGTGGTAGCTGATCTTGCCCAGGTCGCACTTGAAGTCGGTCTTCAGCAGGCCGTCCTTCTGCCGCGCGACCAAGTATTCGAAGGGGTCGAACATCGCGCCCTTGACGAGCTGCACGTCGGCCTCGTCGGGGAACATCAGCGGCAGCTCCTGCTTGAACATCAGCGTGCAGCTGGGCACCGCGCTGAGGATGGCGTAGCCCTCTTTCGCGTACTTCGCCAGCACCGGGATGTTGGCGTCCTTGTGCTTCTCAACGCCTTTGAGGTCACCCAGTTCCAGCTTGGGCATGCCGCAGCAGGATTCTTTTTCGACGATCACGTAGGGGATGTCGTTGTGCGCCAGCACCTTCAGCAGGTCATGGCCGATGCCGGGCTCGTTGTAGTTGACGTAACAGGTGGCGAAAATGGCCACCTTGCCGGGTGTGCGCTGGCCGTTGGTCACCGTGGTGGCGGCACCGGCCTTGTCGGCGCTCCAGCGAAAGCGGTGCTCGGCCAGGCTGGGCATCCAGGCGTCGGGGTGCACGCCCAGCACGCTGTCCATCGCACCGCGCGCCAGCTTGGTCTTGTTCACCGCGTTGACGGTCTTGGCCACGATCGGGATACCGGCGAAGCTGCCGTGCACGTCGGTCGACGCCAGGAACTTCTCGCCCTCGCCGACCAGCCCGGCGCTGTACTTGATGGCCTTGGCGCGCAGCATCAGGTGCGGAAAGTCCAGCTGCCAGGGGTGCGGCGGCGTGTACGGGCACTTGGTCATGTAGCACAGGTCGCACAGGTAGCACTGGTCGACGACCTTCCAGTAGGCTTCCTTCTTGACGCCGTGGACTTCGCCGTCCTCGGTAGCGTCGACCAGGTCGAACAGGTTCGGGAACGATTGGCACAGGCTGACGCAGCGGCGACAACCGTGGCAGATGTCGAACACCCGCTCCATCTCGGTGAAGCAGGCGTCCTTGTCGTAGAACGCGGGGTTCTTCCAGTCCAGCGGATGCCGGGTCGGGGCTTCGAGATTGCCTTCGCGGGTGCTCATCGGGGTGCCTCTGGTGGATGCTGGCAAAACGGTCAGAACGGGCAGAACGCGCGGTGTCGATGCCGGGGCGCCCTACCCGCAGCACCAAAGAACAAGGGGTCATCGCGGACCCCTTGGTTGACTGCGGCTGGTGCCGACGACGCAGGTCAGTCGACCAGTGCGTCCAAGGCCTTCTGGTACCGGTTGGCGTGTGAGCGCTCGGCCTTGGCCAGCGTCTCGAACCAGTCGGCGATCTCGTCAAAACCTTCGTCGCGCGCGGTCTTGGCCATGCCCGGGTACATGTCGGTGTACTCGTGCGTCTCGCCGGCGACGGCGGCCATCAGGTTCTGGCGGCTCGAGCCGATCGGCAGGCCCGTGGCGGGGTCGCCCGAGCCGTTCTCGAGGAACTCGAGGTGGCCGTGCGCGTGGCCCGTCTCACCCTCGGCGGTGGAACGGAACAGCGCCGCGACGTCGTTCTGGCCTTCCACGTCGGCCTTGTTTGCGAAGTAGAGGTAACGGCGGTTGGCCTGGGATTCGCCGGCGAAGGCGTCCTTCAGGTTCTGCTCGGTCTTCGAACCTTTCAAACCCATGGTTTGCTCCTGGTGAGTGGGACAAGCGGTGCGTGGTACGGAAGGGTTTCCGCCCCACGAACACCACGCACGGTACCAGAGCCCCGCAGACCCCGCCAATGAAATGCGTCAATCCGACCCATAGGCCGGGGCAATGCACAAGGCCGCTGCAATAGCGCCCAGACCGCGCCAGGCCACGCGGACGCGGCGGCCCATCAACCGGGCGTCAGTGGACGGCGCAGCTGCCGGGGCCCTGAGGGTGGCCGCAGGTTCCGCAGGGCCCGGCCATCGCGGCAGCCGGCGCCAGGGCAGCCGCGCCGCTGCCGGCCGCGGCGGTGGCGAACACCGACAGCTGCTTGTCGAGCTGCGTGGATCGGCACTGCGGGCAGGCGGGCACCGTGTCGCTGCGCACGAGCGTCTCGAAGGCGGCGCCGCAGGCGCGGCAGGCGTATTCGTAGATGGGCATGGCTTCAGGCCTCCTTCGGTGCATTGTCGCCCGAGCCCGTGAGCCCGCTGGCGGCCACGAGGCGCTCGAGCAGGCGCCGGCCGGCCATGCACTTGATCTCGGGGGAGTAGAAGGCGCTGTCGCCACCTTCCTCGAGCTGGCGCACCTGCGTGACCGACAACGCGCTGCGGCGGGCAAGCGCGGGCAAGTCCCAGCCCAGCGCCTGGCGAAGCGCCTTGAGCCGCGAGGCATCACCATCCGTCCAGCTTCGGGAATCGGGCATGTGCGCGTACAGTCCGGTTGCCCCCCTGAACTCGAGAGCCCCATGGCAAACCGTCTTCGGCCGTCCCGTGCATCTGGCGTGCACTCGGCGCATGGCCGCAACGGGTCAAGGTAGCACGAGGGCGGCTCCTCCAAGATCGTGGTTCCCCCGTATCCGCCCGACTCTTCCCGGCGCCGCGCCCTGGCCTGGCTCGGCTGGATGACAGCCGTCCCGGCCCTGCCCCGGCGGGCCTGGGCCACGGCCCGCTTCAGCCATGACCCCTTCGCGCTGGGCGTGGCCAGCGGCTCGCCTGCGCACGATTCGGTCGTGCTGTGGACGCGCCTGATGGGCCCCAGAGGCCCGCTGGGCGGGATGCACCCGCTCGAGGGCGGGCCCGTGGCCGTGGGCTGGGAGGTGGCCGAAGACGAGCGCTTCACCCGCATCGTGGCTCGCGGGCAGGCGCTGGCGCGTCCCGAGTGGGGGCACGCGGTGCACGTCGAGGCACAGGGGCTGCCGCCGCAGCGCTGGCTGCACTACCGTTTCGTCTGCGGCGACGCGACGAGCCCGGTGGGCCGCACCTGCACGCTGCCCGAGCCCGGCGCGAACCTCTCCCGGCTGCGCGTGGCCTACGCGAGCTGCCAGCGCTGGGAGCACGGCCACTTCGCCGCCTGGCGCCACCTGAGCGAAGAGCAGCCCGATGCGGTGGTGTTCCTGGGCGACTACATCTACGAGTACCCGGGCGCCACGCGCGCCGTGCGCCATGTCGACGGCCAGTGGGTGCTGACGCTCGAAGACTATCGGCGCCGCTACGCCCTGTACCGCAGCGACCCGGCGCTGCAGGCCGCTCACGCCTGCTGCCCGTGGTGGTACACCTGGGACGACCACGAGGTGCAGAACGACTACGCGGGCGAGCAGCCCGGCGACAGCGGCCCACCCGTGGCGGACTTCGCCGCACGCCGCGCTGCCGCCTACCAGGCCTGGTACGAGCACATGCCCGTGCGCGCGGCCACGCTCGCGCGGGCCCTGGCCGGGCTCGGTGAGGGGGCCGGCCCGGGGGGCACCGCGCCCTGGCGGGTCGGCGAACCGGTGCGCGTGCACCAGCGCGTGGACATCGGCCGCCTGGCCAGCCTCGTGCTGCTCGACACGCGCCAGTACCGCGACCCGCAGGCCTGTGGGCCCGCCGGCCGGCTCGGCTCCTCGAGCTTCGACCCCGATGCCTGCGCCGCCTGGGCCGACCCGGCACGCTCGCTGCTGGGGGCCGCGCAGGAGCGCTGGCTCGACGAGACGCTGGGCCGCCAGCCGGGCACCTGGACGGTGCTGGGCCAATCCACATTATTCGGGATGCGCGACAACCAGCCAGGCCCGGGCCGGCGGCTGTGGAACGACGGCTGGGACGGCTACCCGGCCGCGCGGCGGCGCCTCACCGACGCGCTGCAGCGCCACGCGGTGGCCAACCCCGTGATCCTGGGTGGCGACGTGCACGAGAACTGGGTCGGCCACGTGCTGGCCGACTATGAGCAACCCGGGGCGAAGGTGCTCGGCGTGGAGTTCTGCGGCACGGGCATCAGCTCGCGCTCGGGCGGCAACGCCCGCACCGCGCAACGCCTGGCGCAAAACCCGCACTTCGTGTTCGCCGAGGGCGAGCGCAAGGGATACGGGATGTGCGAGTTCACACCGAAGCGGCTCACGACGACGCTGCGGGTGGTGGAAGACGTGCAACGCGCCGACTCGGGGATCCAGACCCTCGCCCGCTTCACCGTGGAAGCGGGCCACGCGCGCATCGAGCGCGACTGATCGGGCGCGCTGCGGGCTGCTCAGTCCAGGCCCAGCAGCCCCAGCGCCAGCCGGTGCAGGCGGTGCTGCGGATCGGCCAACGCCGTCATCACCGTGAAGTGGTTGAGCTCCGGCAGCGCCTCGCACACCGGCACCGTCGTCGGCCCCCAGGCGTCGCGGATGAGCTGGTTCTGGCGCAGGAACTCCTCGCTCTCCTCTCCCCCGACCACCGCGCACAGGCGGCCCTGGCGCGGGCGCGGGAAGAAGGCCGGGCTCAGGCGCCGCACCGAAGCAGGCGTGAGCGCCAGATCCTTCTGCAGCGACGGCACGCGCCGGACCGGCTCCAGGTCATACAGCCCCGAGATGGCCAGCGCTCCAGCCAGGGGCTGCGCCGGCAGTGCCGGATCGACGTCGCGCCAGCGGCAGGCCATCAGCATGGCCGCCAGGTGCCCGCCCGCGGAGTGGCCGACCACGACGATGCGCCGCGCGTCGCCGCCGAAGCCGGCGGCGTGGCGCACGGTCCAGGCCACGGCCTGCACCATCTGCAGCGCGATGTGCTCGATGCTTACCTTCGGGCACAGCGCGTAGTCGGGCACCACCACCGCGGCACCAGCGGCATTGAAGGCCGGCGCGAGGAAGGAGAAGTCCTCCTTGGCCAGCGCGCGCCAGTAGCCGCCGTGGATGAAGAGCAGCACCGGCGCACCGTCCGGCCCGGTGGCAGCAGGGCCGCCCGGGAAGACATCGAGCGTGCCCCCCGGGCCCGGCGCATAGCGCAGGTCCAGGCGAGCGCGGGGCGAACCGGCGCGCGCCGCCTGCGACGCCTGCGTCCAGGCGGCGATGCGCTGGGGAGAGTCGGCCACGCGGGCGCGGTTGTCGTATTGGGCTTCGAGCCAGAGGGGGTCGTCGTGGCGGGGCATGGGCGGTGGGGGTCGTGGGAGCACCGCAGTCGGCGCGGCCGGCGTGGATGCTAACGCCGCGGCAAAGGCCGCAAGGCCGGTGCTAAACTTCGAGGTTCACGTGGGGACGTAGCTCAGCTGGGAGAGCGTCGCGTTCGCAATGCGAAGGTCGGGAGTTCGATCCTCCTCGTCTCCACCACACCTTTACTTACGAAAACCGGCCTCCTGGCCGGTTTTTTAT
>CAILKA010000082.1 GCA_903834645.1 uncultured beta proteobacterium | reverse complement strand
TTGGCGCAGATGCCCTGGAAGTAGCTCTCCACCTCTTCCTTGCTGCCATTGGTCACGCCCCACTCCTCCTGCTGGCGGCTGTGGAAGGTGACGACCACGTTGTACTGCTCGCCCCCGCGCAGCGGGTAGTGCACGAGGTGGCACTTCGGGCCCGCCCACAGGCTCGCGGCGTTCCAGCGCAGGTTCTCGGGGAAGTCCGCCTTGTCCACCACCGCGCGGTAGACGACGTGGCCCGTCACGCGCGGCGGATCGTTCACGTACTGTGCGCGCACGACCGACTTGCCGCCATCGGCGCCAATGAGCGCCTGGCCCGTCCAGCTGCGGCCGTGCTGGTCGAAGGCGGTGACGGTGCGCGCGGCCTCATCCTGCTCGATGCGCCTGACCTGCGTGTTCGTGTGGAAGCTCACGCGGCCCGTCTCCTGCGCGCCCTCGAGCAGGGACAGGTGCACGTCGGCGCGGTGGATCACCGCGTAGGGGTTGCCGAAGCGCCGCCGAAAGGCCTCGCCCGTCTCGATGCGGCCCACGAGCGTCTCGTCGAGGGCGTCATGCATCACCATGCAGTCGGTGTAGACGGCGCGGCTGCGGGCCTTCTCGCCCACGCCCAGGGCATCGAAAGCATGGAAAGCGTTGGGGCCGAGCTGGATGCCCGCGCCGATCTCGCCGATCTCGGGGGCCTGCTCGAGCACGGTCACGTCAAAGCCCCGGCGCACGAGGGCCAGGGCCGCCGCCAGGCCGCCGATGCCGCCACCGGCGACGATGACGGGCAGGGCCGCGGAGGGCTTCGTCATGGAGGATTCCTTGCAGGCTGCTTGCGGGTTTATGATGAGTATACTGATGAAAAGTGTAGTGATAGGATGGAATGAAGCTTGGCAGGGTTTTCCCCGCTCTGGAGGCCATCTCGGATGGGCAAGCAAAGAGTCGACCCCGCTCACATCGAACTCGACGATCTTCCGGGTCACCACATCCGGCGCCTGCAGCAGATCGCCGTGGCGCTCTTCCTGCAGGAGACCGAGCCCTTCGGGCTGACGCCGGTTCAATACGCCGCCCTCAAGGGCGTGGCGTCGGCGCCCGGCGTGGACCAGCGAACCCTGGCACGGATGATCGGCCTGGACACCTCGACCACGGGCGGCGTGCTGGACCGCCTCGAGGCCCGCGGGCTGCTGCAGCGCAACGCGAGCCCCGAAGACCGCCGGGTGCGCCTGCCCACCCTCACGCGGGAAGGCCGTGAACTGCTCGAGCGGGTCACGCCCGCCATGCTGCGCGCGCAGCGGCGCATCCTCGAGCCGCTGCCGGCCACCGAGCGCAAGCAGTTCCTGCGGATGCTGCGCAAGCTGGTGGAGACCAACAACGCCCTGAGCCGGGCACCCAGCGAAGCCTGATCCCGACCGGACCCCGAGGAGACCGCCCCATGCTCGACAGCACTTCCCCTGGCTCGCCCGGCGAGCCGGCCACGCCGGCGGCCTCGCGGCCGGCTCCCGATCAGCCCACCTGGGAGGGAGACGGCACCCACCGCATCCCCTTCGTCACCTACACGAGCGAGGCCCTCTACCGGCAGGAGCTCGAGCGCTTCTTCTACAAGGGCCACTGGTGCTACGTGGGCCTGGAGGCCGAGGTGCCGATTCCGGGCGACTTCAAGCGCACCGTGGTGGGCGAGCGGTCGGTCATCCTCGTGCGCGATACCGACGGCGCACTGAGCGTGGTGGAGAACGTCTGCGCGCACCGGGGCATGCGCTTTTGCCGCGAGCGGCATGGCAACCGCAAGGAATTCGTCTGCCCCTACCACCAGTGGAGCTACACGCTCAAGGGTGACCTGCAGGGCGTGCCCTTTCGCCGCGGGGTCAAGCAGGACGGCCAGGTGCACGGCGGCATGCCGGCCGACTTCAAGACGGCCGACCACGGCCTGACGAAGCTCAAGGTGGCCAGCCGCGGCGGGGTCGTGTTCGCCTCCTTCGACCCCGACGTGGAGCCCTTCGAGGACTACCTGGGCCCCGAGATCCTCTCCTGGTTCGACCGCCTCTTCAACGGCCGCCCGCTCAAGATCCTCGGCTACAACCGCCAGCGCATCCCGGGCAACTGGAAGCTGATGCAGGAGAACATCAAGGACCCCTACCACCCGGGCCTGCTGCACACCTGGTTCGTCACCTTCGGGCTCTGGCGCGCCGACAACAAGAGCCGGCTGCGCATGGATGCGCACCACCGCCACGCGGCCATGATCTCCACGCGCGGCAGCGCGGGGCAGGCCGCGCAGGTGACGCAGGTCTCGAGCTTCAAGGCCGGCATGCAGCTCCACGACCCGAGCTTCATCGACATCGTGCCCGAGTCCTGGTGGGGCGGGCCCACCGCGGTGATGACGACGATCTTCCCGAGCGTCATCCTGCAGCAGCAGGTCAACAGCGTCTCCACGCGACACATCCAGCCCAATGGCCACGGCAGCTTCGACTTCGTCTGGACGCACTTCGGCTTCGAGGACGACGACGAGGCCATGACGCAGCGCCGCCTCACGCAGGCCAACCTCTTCGGCCCGGCCGGCTTCGTCTCGGCCGACGACGGCGAGGTGATCGAGTTCAGCCAGCAGGCCTTCGAGAGCAAGCCCTTCCACCGCGCGCTGGCCGAACTCGGCGGGCGCGAGGTGGAGGACACCGAGCACATGGTCACCGAGACGCTGATCCGCGGCATGTACCGCTACTGGCGCGAGGTGATGGAGGACCGGGCATGACGTCCGTCGGCATCACCTTCGAGGACTGGCTGGCCCTGAACCAGCTCTACGCCGACTACGCCAGCACCGTGGACGCCGCCCGCTGGGACCAGTGGCCCGAGTTCTTCACCGACGACTGCGTCTACCGCGTGCAGCCGCGCGAGAACCACGAGCGCGGCTTCCCGCTGGCCACGATGTCGCTCACGAGCAAGGGCATGCTCAAGGACCGCGCCTACGGCATCCGGGAGACCCTCTTCCACGACCCCTACTACCAGCGGCACGTGGTGAGCGCGCCCGTCGTGCGCGAGGCCTCTGAAGGCCGCCTGCGCTGCGAGGCCAACTACGCGGTGTTTCGCACCAAGCTGTCGGAGTTGTCCACCGTGTACAACGTGGGCCGCTACCTGGACGTGGTGGTGCGCACGCCGCAAGGCCTGAAGTTCGCCTCGCGCGAGTGCATCTACGACAGCGAGATGATCCCCAACTCGCTGATCTACCCGATCTGAGCCTCGGCACCCTCAGGGCCCTCGCGAGCCTACAGCCCCCACCAGACTGCCACGGACCCCCATGCCCACCACGAACTGGGTCGACGCGATGTCGACCGACGAACTGCCCAACGATGACGTCTGGCCCGTGACGGTGGCCGGGCGCGAGATCGCCGTCTACACCGTCGGCAGCGAGGTCTACGCCAGCGACAACCTGTGCACGCACGGCAACGCGCGCCTGTGCGACGGCTTCCTCGAAGGTCACGAGATCGAGTGCCCGCTGCACCAGGGCCGCTTCGATGTGCGCGATGGCCGGCCGCTGTGCGATCCCGTGACCGTGCCGGTGCGGGTCTACCCCGTGCGGGTGGAGGGTGGGCGGGTGTACATCGGCATCGAAGGGGATGCATTAGGCTAGGGGCATGACCGCTCCTTCCGGCCGCGCCCTCAGCGGGGCCGCCTTTGCCACCTTGCTGCTCATCGCGCTGATGATGGGCGCCAACCACGTGGCCGCGCGCATCGCCTTCAACCACGGTGTGGACGTGGCCACCGCGGTGGTGGTGCGCAGCGCAGTGACTGCGCTGGTGATCGTGCTCATCCTGGCCGCCCAGCGGGTACGCGTGAGCTTCGGCGCGCGCGAACGGCGCTTCCTGCCGCTGATCGGGCTGCTCATCGGCGTGCAGAGCCTGTGCCTGTACTCCTCGGTGGCCCGGCTGCCGGTGGCCCTGGCGCTGCTGGCCTTCAACACCTATCCCATCTGGACAGCCCTGTGGTCGGCCCTGCTCTACCGCCGTCGGCCCGAGCGGGCGATGCTGCTGGCGATGCCGGTGATCCTGTTCGGCCTGGCGCTGGCCCTGGACGTGCTGGGCGCGGCCTCCGGCCTGGGTGCCGCCGGGCAGTGGAGCCGCATCGGCTCCGGCGTGGCCTTCGCCCTGGCGGCGGCCGCCACCTTCGGGCTGGCGCTGGTTCTCACGCAGCACGAGGCCGCAGGCGTGGATGGCCGCGTACGCACCGCCACCACCATGGGCCTGGCAGCCTTGGTGGCACTCACCACGGTGGGGGCGCAAGGCGGCTTCCATCTGCCCACCGCCCCGGCGGGCTGGGGCGGCCTGGCCGCCCTGACCTTTCTCTACGGCACGGCCTTCACCATCATGTTCACCGTGCTGCCCCGCCTGGGCGTGGTGGGCAACTCGGCCATCATGAACGTGGAGCCGGTGTTCGCCCTCGTGCTGGCCTGGGCCGTGCTGGGGCAGACGATCGCGCCGGTGCAGGTGGTGGGCGCGCTGGTGGTGGTGGGAGCGGTGATGGCGCTGGGGTTGCGCAAGGGTTGAGGGACACCAGCCCGGTCGGCCCTGGCCTGGGGATGTGATCGACATCAATGCAGCGCCCACACAACGGCGCACAGTTGAACGCATGATCACCCCGCTGAACGTCAAGGTCCTGGGCTCGGGCTGCAGCAAGTGCCGCAGCACGATCGGCCTCATCGAACGCACGGCGCGGGAAGCCGGCATCGAGCTCGAGATCGTCAAGATCGAGAGCCCCGACGCGATCAGGGCCTACGGCGTGCAGGCGACACCAGCCGTCGTCATCGCAAACCGGGTGGTCCACAGTGGCGGCATTCCGTCGCATGAAGAGGTTCGCGCCTGGTTCGAGCCTGCTCCAATCGGGTTCCTGAACCACCCGACACGGTTTCTGTTCTTCACCGGCAAGGGCGGCGTAGGCAAGACCTCGCTTGCCGGCGCAGCTGCGTTGACGCTGGCCGATGCCGGCAAGCGGGTGCTGCTGGTGAGCACCGATGCGGCGTCCAACCTGGACGAGATGCTCGGCATCGAGCTGCGCAACACGCCCGTTGCCGTGCCGGGCGCACCCGGCCTGTCGGTGCTCAACATCGACCCCGACAAAGCCGCGGAGTCGTATCGCCTGCGCGTGCTCGCGCAGATGGAGGCGAGCGCGACCGCGCAGGAGCTGTCGACGGTGCGCGAGCAACTGTCGGGCGCCTGCACCACCGAGATCGCGTCCTTCGACGAGTTCTCGTCCCTGCTGGCCGAAGGCGCAGAGTCCTGGGATCACATCGTCTTCGACACCGCCCCCACCGGCCACACCTTGCGCCTGCTCAGCCTGCCCCTGGCCTGGACGGGCTTCCTGGAAGGCAATGACCGCGGTGCCTCGTGTCTCGGGCCCCACTCGGGCCTGAAGATGCAGGAGGTGCGGTTCAAGGCCGCGCTCGACGCCTTGAGCGATCCGGCGCAGACGACCGTGGTGCTGGTGACCCGGCCCGATCGCGGCGCCATCGAAGAGGCAGCACGCACCTCGGCCGAGCTGCGCGAGCTGGGTCTGGACAACCAGCGCCTGGCCGTCAACGGCATCTTCCACGCCAGCGACCGCCGCGATGGCGTCGCCTGCGCCATCGAGGACCTGGGACACCAGGCCCTCCAGGCCATGCCCACTGCGCTGTGCGAGCTGCCGCAGGACCGGGTGCCGCTGCGCCCCTTCGACACGGTGGGCCTGGCGGCGCTGCGCGCGCTGCTGGCACCCGGTGCCGCGCCGGTGGCCCCGCAGGCCGCAACGCCATGGGCTGACGGCAGCCTCATTCCCGGCCTGGCCGCACTGGCCGATGAGCTGGCCGCCGCCGGACACGGCCTGATCATGGTGATGGGCAAGGGCGGCGTGGGCAAGACCACCATCGCCGCCGCCCTGGAGATCGGCCTGGTGCAGCGGGGCCAGACCGTGCACCTGAGCACCACCGACCCCGCGGCGCACCTGGCTGGCACGCTGGAGGGCGACTTGCCGGGCCTGAAGGTGAGCCGCATCGATCCCAAGGTCGAGACGCAGCGCTACATCGACAAGATCATGGCAGCCAAGTCTCCCTGGCTGAACGCACAGGAGCAGGCG
>CAILKA010000081.1 GCA_903834645.1 uncultured beta proteobacterium | reverse complement strand
TCGGCCGCCGGCAAGGCGCGCGCAGCCACGCTGGGGTGGTCCATCGCGTGGATCATGTAGTGGTTCAGGCCGGCGTGCTCCGGGTGCCGGGCGAGCGCGCCTTCCAGCCGGCTGGCGATGTCCTGCAATTCGGGAGCGGGGGCGGTGCCCGGCTGGGACGGCCACGCGAGCCTCGGATGCGCGACCATCATGGCCTCCACCCACAGCGTCACGATGTCCGGGTCGTCCGGGTAGGTCGACAGCAGGGCCTGGAGCCGCTGCGCGTAGGCGTGGTCGAGAGGGCTCGCGCCTCTTCCCGAGCCTTTTCCGCATACGCCGGCTGCCAGCGGCGCCGTCTCGCGGGCCTGGCTGACGTGCGCGTAGCGCACGGCCAAGGCGTCGATGAGCGCGCGTTCCCGCGCAGTGGCGCCTGAGGCGTGGCGCACGGCGACGTCCAGGTACTGCTGCGCCGCCTGGAGCTGGGCGCGGCCCCCTCCATTGATGTTGGGGCCAAGCTGCCACGCCACGCCCCACGCGCACATCGCGCAGGCCGGGTCGGCCGCCAGTGCCGCCTTGAAGCTGCGCACGGCTTCGCGATGGTTGAAGGCCCAGCCCAGCGCCATGCCCTGCTCGTAGAACTGGCGCGCCTGCGGCACCGCAGTCGTCAGCGCCGCTTCGCGTGCGCCAAACCCTTCCAGGATCGGTGCCCGCGCACTGCGGTCGGGTTCAAAGACCACGGTGGCGCAGGCGGCCGCTAGCACCGCTGCCGCGACAGCCGCAAGCCGGCCCAGGTGGCGTCGGATCCTTTTCATCTTGTCCTCCCTCGATCCTTCGATAACCTGCAAATAGATTAGGGCGCGCTTGGCGACAATCGGATCCATGAAAACCATCACCCTGCACCCCGGCAAGGAACGCTCCCTGCTGCGCCGCCACCCCTGGGTGTTCGAGGGCAGCATCGCGCGCGGCCGCGCCGATGCCGGCGAAACCGTGCGTGTGGAGGCCGCCGACGGCCGCTTCCTGTGCTGGGGTGCCTACAGCCCGAGCTCGATGATCCGCGTGCGTGCCTGGACCTTCGACGAGGCCGAGCGCGTGGACCACGCCTTCTTCAAGCGCCGCGTGGCCCGAGCCCTCGCGCTGCGCACGCGCCTGGCCCCCGAGAGCGATGGCGTGCGGCTCGTGCACGGCGAGGCCGACGGCCTGCCCGGGCTCATCGTGGACCGCTACGGCGAGCTCCTGAGCGCGCAGTTCCTGAGCGCCGGGATGGAGCGCTGGCGCGAGGCGCTGGCCGACATCCTCGTGGCCACGAGCGGCTGCGCGCGGCTCTTCGAGCGCTCGGATTCGGGCGTGCGCGGGCTCGAGGGGCTCGAGCCACGCACCGGGTGGTTGCGCGGCGGGGAAGGTGAGGTGGAGGTCACCATCCGCGAACACGCCTGGCGCCTCACGGTGGACGTGGCCGGCGGCCACAAGACCGGCTTCTACCTCGACCAGCGCGACAACCGCGCGGCGTTTGCGCGCTGGGTGCGCCAGTTCGGCGTGCTGCGCGTGCTCAACTGCTACGCCTACACGGGCGGCTTCAGCGTGGCAGCCCTCTCGGGCGGGGCTGCCCATGTGACGAGCGTGGATTCCTCCGCACCGGCCCTTGAGCGCGCGCGTGCCCACGTGGCGCTCAACGGCTTCGAAGCCTCGCGCCACGAGGCCGTGGATGCCGACGTGAACGCCTACCTGCGCGCGCAGCTGCAAGCCGGAGCGCACTTCGATGCGATCGTGCTCGACCCGCCCAAGTTCGCCCCCACCGCCAGCCACGCCGAGCGCGCCGCACGCGCCTACAAGGACATCAACCGCCTGGCGCTCAAGCTGCTGGCCCCCGGCGGGCTGCTGCTGACCTTCTCGTGCTCCGGCGGCGTGGGGGCCGAGCTCTTCCACAAGATCGTGGCCGGTGCGGCGGCCGATGCGGGCGTGGACGGCGCCATCCTGGCCCGCCTGGAAGGCGCGCCCGACCACCCCACCACGCTCGTCTTTCCCGAGGGGGAGTACCTCAAGGGGTTGGCGATCCTGAAGGCCTGAGCTGCACGCCCGAGCTCGGCGCTCGAGGTGAGTGCCTGGCCCGGGTGCGTCGGTCGGGCAAACCTGCGAAGATTCCTCGTATGGAACCCGCCCGCGACCCCACGCCCCGCTGGCACTACCGCTACGACAACTTCCATCGGGCGCACAGCCTGTTGCGCGAGGTGGTGGAGCTGATGCAGGAGCGCGCGCTCACGCCGCTCGAGCAGGAGGGGGCCATCCAGCTGCCCACGGTCACGCCGGCAGCCGTGCTGCGGGCGGCGCAGGCTGCAGGTGTCATCGGCCAGGGGGAAGGGTGGATGCGCACGCTCGACACCCGCAACAAGCTCGCCCGCACCTACGATTTCAAGGCCTTCGCCGCAGCGCTCGAGGCCGTGCGGCAGGAGTTCCTCGGCCTGCTCGACTCGCTCCACGGGCGGCTGCTGGATGAGCGCTTCGACAAGGCCGGGCCATGAGCGACCCGACGCAGCCGGCTCCGGGTGCTCCGGTGCTGACCGACACCGAACGCGCCATCGTGCTGCGCCTGCTGCACGCGCACCGGGGCGAACTGGGGAAGGCGCTCGTCTTCGGCTCGCGCGCCACGGGCCGGGCCCGGCCGAGCTCGGACATCGACCTCGCGCTCGTGGGCGTGAAGAACCCGGCCACCGTCGACCGCCTGCGCACCGATTTCGAGGAGAGCCTGCTGGCCGTGACGGTCGATCTCGTCGACTACGACCGCCTGGCCAACCCCCGGCTGCGCGCCCACATCGACGCCGTCGGCATCGAGCTCGAGCCGGCCCCCGCCTGAGGCACGCGGGCCGGTCCACCTGCCGCCACCCGCCGCTACCCGCCGCTACCCGCCGCCACAGGCCACGTACGCGCCATGTCACTGCGCCCCTTGGCCTCGCGCCTGGTTCCCGCCACCGGTACCCTCGGCCACCTGCTCGCGCTGCTGGGCGCGGTCGATCCCCTGGAGGGCTCGGTGGCAGTGGTGGCGGGCTGCCTGCTCGTGGCGCTGCACGCGTGGCTGAGCGGCTCGGCGCGCGTGCTCGTGGCCTACCGTGCGGGCGTGGCGGTGATGGCCGCCGTGGGCGTGTCGGTGCTCTGGTTCATCTCCAGCCGCGGAGGCCTGGGAGGCCCCGAGGGTGTGCCCATCTCCTGGGCCTTCCTGATCCTGCCCTATCCGGCCGCGCTGGTGGCCGGCTTCAGCGGCCCCGGCGGCCCGCGCTGGGTGGCCTGGGGCGGCTGCGCGGTGGGGGTGGGCTACCTCGGCATCGCGGCCATGCTGGCGTGGCGCCCACCGCCTCAGGCGGCTGATCCGGCCGACATCGCGGCCCTGCTCGCCAGCCTGGGCCTGGCGCTGCTGGCCGCCTGCGCGGCGCGCATCGCCATGCGCCGCAGGGTGCCTCCCGGCAGCCGCTGAGTGAGCTGCGGGCCCGACCCGGCCTGCAGCCGTTCGGCCCTCAGGCCCTCAGGCCCTCAAGCCTCCGACCCCGAGTCCGGCCCCTGCACCTCGGTTGTGAACTTCGCTCGCTTGATGGCGAAGTAGGTCTTCACATTCCGCACGTTCGCGTCCTGCGTGAAGAGCCGCTGGGCCAGGGCCTGGTAGCCCGGCATGTCGCGCGCGTGCACCACGAGCACGAAATCCGGCCCCGGTGACACGCGCCAGCACTGCTGCACCGCGGCCTCGGCCACGGCGCGCGCCTCGAAGGCATCCAGGTGCTCGGCGCCCTGGCGGTCCAGCGTCACCTCCACCACGGCCGAGAGCCCCACGCCGAGCGCCTGCGGGGCCACCACCGCCACGGTGCGCTCGATCACCCCCGCCTCCATCAGGCGCCGCACGCGCCGCATGGCCGTGGCCGGCGACACGCCCGCGGCCTGCGCCAGCGCCTGGTTCGAGCGCGAGGCGTCGTGCTGCAGCAACGCAAGCAGCTGCAGGTCGAGGTCGTCCAGGGCGGCGGGGGCGTCAGGCATGACGCGAATATTGCATGAATGTGCAGATAAGGAAATAAACCGCCCTCATCGCACATGAATGCAGATTCCTTTCGAAAACGTTTCTCTTCAGCAATTCAGTTGCATCCGCCTCTGGCTACGATCGCGGCCTTCTCGAACCCGGAGCCCCATCCATGTGCGGCATCGTCGGCGCGGTCAGCACGCGCAACATCGTTCCCATCCTCGTCGAGGGCCTCAAGCGCCTGGAGTACCGCGGCTACGACTCCTGCGGCGTGGCCGTGCACCGCGATGGCGCCCTGCAGCGCGCGCGCAGCACCTCGCGCGTGGCCGAACTCCAGGCCCAGGTGGATGCCGAGGGTCTCGCAGCCGGCACCGGCATCGCCCACACCCGCTGGGCCACGC
>CAILKA010000080.1 GCA_903834645.1 uncultured beta proteobacterium | reverse complement strand
GGCCTGGTGCTGATGGGGATCGAATCGCGTGCCGGCAGGCGGCGCAATCGGAAGGACCTTGTTGCGCTCCAGTGCGGCGGCGAGCTGGCGCAGCGTGGCTCCCACGCCCTCGAGTACCTTGTCTGGTGAGCCGCCGCCGTTGGCCAGCGCCGCCTCCAGGCTGTCGCAGACCGGCAGCAGGCTCTCGGCGAAGGATTCCACGGCGTACTTGCGCGCCTTGGAAACCTCCTCCTCAGCGCGGCGCCGGGTGTTTTCAGCTTCCGCCTTGGCCCGCAGGTAGGCGTCCGACACCTCGGTGTGTCGCGCCTCGAGCGCCGCCAGGCGCTCCTCCGGGGTCGGCTCGGCAACTGGAGGCGAGGCGGCGGTGCCGCCTGGGGAGGGCGTGGCTGCCGACGCATCGGCGGCGGGGCTGGGCATCTCGGGTCGTGACTGATTCATGGGTCAAGCGCTGTGTGAGCAGGCATATGCCGGGGTGGCATGGGGGCAAATGAGGACGGCAGCACGAAACTCAAGAGCCCCAGCCGCGACCGTTTGGATGGTCACCGTGGGCGAGGGCGTGGACTGGGGCGCTTCAGCTGTCCAGGCTCGCCGACCAACGCTGCCACTGGGCTATCTGACGGCGGTCGCGTCCCGTGGGGCGGCCTTCACGCCGGGCCAGCGCTGGCTCCACACCGTCGGCGCGAGCCTGCAGGGCCTGGGCGCGTGACGCCAGGCTCTCGGGGGTCTCCTCGTAGAGGGCCTGTGCCGCGACCGCAGGGCCCCGTACCTGGCTCATCGCCCGCACGACCACCGTGCACACCGCCGGCGGCCGGCGCACGCACACCGTGTCGCCGACATGGAGCTCCCGCGCGGGCTTGGCGGGGGCTCCGTTGACTTCGACGCGGCCAGCCAGCAGCGCCTCGACCGCAAGCGAGCGCGTCTTGAAGAAGCGTGCGGCCCACAGCCACTTGTCCACGCGGACGCGCAACTCGCTCAGCGTGTCCTCCACCTGCGCCACAGCGGCGGCAGCACCACCAGCAGCAGCGCCACGCCCAGGAGTGATCCCGACAGCGGGCGCGTGAAGAATGTCGACCACTCGCCTTGGCTGATGGTGAGAGCCTGGCGCATCGACTGCTCGGCCATCGGCGCCAGGATGAGGCCGACGATCATCGGAGCCGCGGGGAAGTCGAGCCGCCTCATCGCGAACCCGACAAGGCCAAAGGCGTACAGCAGCCCCACGTTGAAGATCGAGTTGCCCGCACCGTAGACGGTGGCAGTGGAGACGACGATGATGCCGCCGTACAGCCAAGGCGGCGGGATCTTGAGCAGCTTCACCCACAGCGCCACGAGTGGCAGGTTCAGCACGAGCAGGATGACGTTGCCGATGTACAGGCTCGCGATCAGCGTCCATACGAGCCCGCTTTGCTGCGAGAACAGTTGTGGTCCGGGCTGGATGCCGTAGCCCTGGAACGCGGACAGCATGATTGCGGCTGTCGCCGAGGTGGGGATGCCCAGCGTCAGGAGGGGCATCAGCACGCCGGCGGCGGCCGCGTTGTTGGCGGCTTCAGGGCCGGCCACTCCTTCGATGGCACCCCGACCGAACTCCTCCGGGTGGCGGGTGAGGCGCCGCTCGGTGTAGTAGGAGAGCAGGGTCGGGAGTTCGGCCCCGCCAGCGGGCAGCGCCCCGATCGGGAACCCGAACATC
>CAILKA010000079.1 GCA_903834645.1 uncultured beta proteobacterium | reverse complement strand
CGCCAGCGCCTGCGCGTGCGGCTCCACCTCCTCGTCGCGCAGCGCCGCCCAGGCCAGGCCGAGCGCCTGCGCCGTCGCCCCATCGATCTCCTCGCCAAAGATCGCCATCGCCGCCGCAGCCTGGGGCCCGGCAGCCTCGGCCAGGAGCAGCATGTGGCCGCCCCCCGGGTGCACCCCCAGGCGCAGGAAGCCCGACAACAGCCGCGCCTCGCGCGAGACGACGCGCAGATCGGTGGCCAGCAGCAGGTTCATGCCCGCCCCCACGGCCGCACCCCGCACCGCGGCCACCACCGGCACGGGCAGGTGGCCAGCGCGTACGAAAGCCTCGTAGATGCGGGTGGTGCCGTCGTGCACCTGCGGCTCCAGCGGGTCGGCGAACATCCGCGCCGCCTCGCCCAGGTCGGCACCGGCACAGAAGTGGCCGCCTGCACCCCGGATCACGGCCGCGCCGATGGCCGCATCGGCCTCGATCTCACGCAAGGCCGCCACCATCTCGTCGGCCATCGCGGGGGTCAGCGCATTGCGCTGCGCAGGCCGGTTGAGCGTGACGGTGGCCACGCCGGCATGCTTGTCGAGCAACACCTCGCCTGCCATCTCACTGCCCCTTGAGCAGGCCCTTGGCGATGATCTCGCGCTGGATGTCGCTCGTGCCTTCGCCGATCGACATCAGCATGCCGTCGCGCCAGTAGCGGTTGGCATCGCTTGCCAGGGCGTAACCGCTGCCGCCGTGCAGCAGCATGGCCTTGCGGGTCACGCGGGCGGCCATCTCCGAGCACATCAGCTTGACCATGCCGGCCTCGGTGTTGCAGCGCAGGCCCTTGTCCATCGTGCGCGCCACACGGTGCGCCAGGGAGCGCGCGGCGGTGAGGTCGGTGGCCATGTCAGCCAGCTTGTGGCGTACGGCCTGGAACTCGGCGATGGGGCGGTCGAACTGCACGCGCTCCTGCGCGTAGCGAAAGGCCACGTCGTAGGCAGCCTGCGCCAATCCGATGCAGCGAAAGCCGATGAGCACGCGCGCGCGCTCGTAGCCGAACATCAGTTGATAGAAGCCCCGCCCCTCCTCCCCCACGAGGTGATCGAGCGGCACGCGCAGGCCGTCGAAGAAGAGGCTGTAGGAAGGCAGGCCGTGAAAGCCCACGGTGCGGATCGGCTGGCCGGTCAGCGCGGGCGGGCAGAACTGGTCGCCCGGGGGCTTCTCCACCACGAGCAGGCTGATGCCGCCGTGCTTGCTTTCCTGGCTCGTGCGCACATAGACGAAGATGAGGTCGGCCCGGCCGGCGAAGGTCGTCCATTGCTTGGCGCCCGTGACGACGTAGGCGTCACCCTCGGCACGCGCCGTGGTCTTGATGTTGGCTGCGTCCGAACCCGCCTCGGGCTCCGTGCCGGAGGTGCAGGACTGCAGCGCACCCGAGGACATCCCGGGCAGCCAGCGCGCCTTCTGGTCGTCCGAGCCGAACTGATCGAGGATGTGGCCGCACAGCCAGTTGCGCTGCAGGATGCTGCCCATGGCCAGGTTGGCACGGCAGAACTCCTCGGTGACGAGGCCCATGGACAGGGTGTCCGAACCGAGCCCGCCGTGCTCCTGCCCGATGCCCATGCCGAAGTAGCCCTGAGCGGCCATCTTCACGAGCAAGGGCTCGGGAAAGCCGCTTTCCTGCAGGTCCACCTCACGGGCGAGCGGAGCGATCTCCTGCTGGGCAAAGCGCCGTGCGGCGTCCTGGATGGCCTGCTGCTCGTCGCTCAGTTCCCAATCGATCATCACCGGCTCCCACTCGTGCCGGTCCGTGCGCAAGGACTCCGGCGATACGTGTAACGATGTTACGCCTACGCACCATGATCGCCACCGGGTTTTCACTGAATTCGGTTCAGACCCATGCTCAATCTAGCTCGCAAGGGCGGTGGGGGAAAGCAAGGATGTGTAACGTGTGTGTGCAGCTTGGACGCACCCTGCCTCGGCAAGCGTGAGGAGTATCGTGCACGTGATGAAGCATGCCCCTCCTCACCTGCCCGCGCGCCGCGCCTGGCGCCGGGCCGTCGTCCACGCCTTCATCGCCGGGGTGCTGGCGTGCGCAGCGGGCGCCGAACCCGCGCTGGCGCAGGCGCTCGAACTGCCCCCCGTGCGGGTGCTGCCGCGCCCGGCGCCGGCCCTGCAGGCAGGCGCCGATGCAGCGCCCGCAGGCACTGCCAGCGGCCTGCCCGTGAGCAGCACGGGCGTGGCCACGCTGCCCGATGCCTGGCTGCTGGGCAGCGGCCAGCCCTGGCACCACCGCGTGCCCGCCCGGCCGGGCGGCGCCGCGCTGCAGGCACGTGCGCCCACGGCCCAGGAGGCCGAACTGATCCGGCGCCTGGAAACGCTGCTGCCGCGCATCGACGCGCGCGTGGCGGTGCTGGTGGACGACGGCCGCATCGTCGATGCCTTCGGAACCGGGGGGATCGGCTGGGAGACGCGGCTGCTCAGCGCGAGCGTGGCCAAGACGGTGACGGCACTGGCCGTCGGCCAGGCCGTATGCGCCGGCAAGCTCACCCTGGAGACGCGCGCCGACACGCTGGTGCCGGCCCTGGCCGGCAAGGCGCTGGGGGAGGCGACGCTGAGAGACCTCCTGCGCATGGCCTCGGGCACGACGGACCCGCCGCCCGGAGACGTGATGGGCACCACCGCCGCCGAGTCGCGGCTGCACCTGGAGGGCTCAGGCAGCCTGGAGCTGCTCGTGGCCTCGCCCAGCCAGTCGGGTGCGCAGGCCGGCGCCAGCGGGCCGGTCCGACCGGGCGTGCGCTTCAGCTACAAGGCCCGCGACCCCTACACCGTGGCTCTGATGCTCGAGCGCGCCGTGGGCATGCCGGCCGTGCGGTGGGTGGACGAGCAGCTGCTGGCCGCCCTGCCCAACCAGCACCTGGCCATCCTCGGCACCGACCGCGCCGGCCACTTCGCGGGCGCCAACGGCGGCGTGCGGCTGGCGCTGGCCGACTGGGTGCGCCTGGCGCTGCACGTGCAGACCCGCCGCGGCGGCAACGACTGCTACGGCAACTTCCTGCGCGAGCTCTCGGGCACGCAGATCGCCGCGCCGTTGCAGCCTGGCGTGAACGGCTACTTCAACGGCTACGGCTACTACACCTGGACCGACAACCGCATGGCCCCGGACACGTTCTGGGCGGTGGGCTACGGCGGGCAGCGCATCGGCTGGAGCACCGATGCCACGAACCGGCGCATCTTCCTGATGTTCGGCAACGCCGCCGACCGCCACATGCAGCAGGTCTACCCGCTGGCACAGGCCTGGATACGCCTGGGCACGCGCGACAAGCTCACTCCCTGAGCCACCCGCTGCGGCAAGATCGCGGCTGCGATGCTGATCCTGCATGAATCCAACCGCTTCGAGGCGCTGTGCGCGGCGCTCGTGGAGCGGCTGCGCACCGAGCCTGGCGGCGTGTTCGACCCCGCGTGGGTGGTCGTGCCCGGCAGCGCCATGCGCCACGCGCTCACGCTGCACATCGCCGATGAACTGGGCATCTGCGCCAACGTGCGCATGCCGCTGCTCGCCCCCTTCCTGTGGGAGCAGGTGGGCCGCGTCGTGCCCGGGGCGGCCGGGCCCACCCCGACGGGGCCCTCCCCCTTCGATCCTTCGCTGCTCACCTGGCGCATCCTGCAGGCCCTGGCCGATGCCTCGGCGTGGGAGGCTCACCCGCGGCTGGCCGCCCACCTGCGCTCGGCCGACGAGCGTGGGCGGTACACGCTGGCCACGCAGCTCGCCGCCCTCTACGACGACTACCTCGCCTACCGGCCCGACTGGCTCGACGCCTGGGCCCAAGGGCTCGACGCACCCGCCCGCCCGGCAGCCCGCCCGGCTGAGCGCGGTGGCGTACCCGGCAATACGCAGGCGCAGGATGCCGCCTGGCAGGCGGCGCTGTGGCGGCGTCTGCTGGCGCAGGCCGAAGAGGCCACGTCGGGAGGCCCGGCCAGCCCTGCCGGCCCGGCCGGGCTGAAGGTGGTGGACACCTTCTGCCGCGAGGTGAGCACCGCCTCGCCCGAGGCGCGGGCGGCCTGGGGCCTGCCGCCTGCGGTGCACGTCTTTGCGCCCGTCGCGCTGGCGCCAAGGGCGCTGCAGCTGCTGTGGGCGCTGTCCGAGGCGGCGCCGGTGCACGTCTACGTCCTCAATCCCTGCCGCGCGCACTGGTTCGATCTCGTCGATCCGCGCCGGCTCGCCGAGCTCGAGGCCCGGGGCCAGGCCGATCACCACGAGGTGGGCCATCCGCTGCTGGCGCGCTGGGGCCGGCAGGCGCAAGCCACGCTCGGCCTGCTGCACGAGCTGGCCGGCGGTGAAGGCGTGGCCGGCGACGAAGCCTTCGAGGAGGCCGGCGGCCAGACGCTGCTTGCGCGCCTGCAGGATTCGATCCTCGACCTCTCCCCGCCCGCACACGGCCAGTGGCCGCTGGCGCCCGACGACCGCAGCGTCGAGATTCATGTGTGCCACTCGCTCACGCGCGAGCTCGAGGTGCTGCACGATCGCCTGCTCAGCCTGTTTGCCCAAGCCCCGGGCGGCCAGCCGCTGCAGGCCTGGGAGGTGCTCGTCGTCACGCCTGACATCGAGGTGGCCGCGCCGCTCGTGGAGGCCGTCTTCGGCACCGCGCCCGCCGAGCGCCAGATCCCCTACACCATCACCGGGCGCTCGCGCAGCAGCAGCCAGGCCGCCGCGCGCGCGCTGCTCGCGCTGCTGGACCTGGCCCCTTCGCGCTGGCACGCCAGCGAGGTCTTCGGGCTGCTGCAGCAGCCGCTCGTGGCGCGGCGTTTCCATCTCGACGAGGCGGGGCTCGAGCAGGTGCACGGCTGGCTG
>CAILKA010000078.1 GCA_903834645.1 uncultured beta proteobacterium | reverse complement strand
GGGGCACCCGCTTGCGCGGGCGGCAGTGCGGTCGAAGTTCATCCGCTGTGCAGGCCTGCTGATGCCAGCGCCCCGCGCGGTGGACGCTGCGGACTCCCGGCATGGGCCTTGGGCCGAGGCTGACGTGACCCTTCACGCGTGGTGGCGGTGCCTGGCGGGCGAGCGTGACGCCTGCCCGTCACCGTGAACACGTCAGCGAATCGACTCCAGGTTCAGCCCACCACCACCTCGGCAATCTCGATCTGAGGCGCCACGTTCGTGTAGTTCGGGATGTCGGCCATGATCGCCGCGCCGTGCGTGGCCATGACGGCCTGGAAGGGCTCGAGCGACTCCAGGTACAGCGCGCACGAGGCCAGGAAGGCCGGCGGCGCACCCGGCGCACCGCCAGCCAGTCCCTTGTCGACGGTGTAGCGCACGAGCGCGGTGCCGAGCTTGGCGGCCACCATCGGCATGTGCTGCTCGCGGTAGTAGGCATGGTCGAAGGTCGCCCCCGCCTCGTTCGGGTACATCACGGACACCTTGAACATCTTCTTCCCCTGAGCATAGGCTGGATCGTGGGACGCCCGGTGCGTCGCGCACGCCCAACCTGGAAGGAGTGTTCCGTCCGCCGGCCGGGCCGGTCAATGCCGCGTTGTCCCGCCTGCCGGGTTTGATGGGTCGGGTATTGACAACCAGAAAAGCACTTTGTAAAGTAAAGCACTTCAATTCACCGCATATGAGGTTGCCATGACCGACACGACCCACACCGCCGAGGAGAACCTCGCCTTCCTGCGCCAGCTGGCCCGCGCCGGCCAGGAAGCGCCCCTGATGGCCGGCCCCTACCTGATCGCTGGCGGCGCCTGGTTCGGCGCCGCGAGCCTTGCGCAGTGGCCGCTGGTGCGAAACCTCCTCGGGCTGAGCTTCGGGCAGGCCACCCTCGCGTGGCTGGTCGCCGCGGCGGGCTTTGCCATCCACCTTGCGCTGCTCGTCCGCCGGGACCGCCACAAGGTCGAGAACTCGGCCAACCGCGTCGTCAACGCCGCCTGGATGGGGGTGGGCCTGGGCATCTTCGCCTTCTGGATCGGGGTGGCCGCCATGGCCTGGCAGCGCAGCGACGGCTTCGTGATGAACACCATCAGCCTGCAGGTGCTCACGGTCTACGGCATCGCGTGGATCATCGCCGGGGCCGCCACCGGGCAAGGCTGGATGAAGGCCAATGCCTTCTTTGCGCTGCTGACCGTGCCGGTGCTCGGCTTCTTCGTCGGAACGGGGCACGAGTACCTCATCTACGCGATCGCGCTGGTGCTCACGGCCGTCGTGCCGGGCGTGCGGCTGTCGCGCCTGGCGCAGCAGGACCAGGGCTGACCTCCATGAGCGAGTTCAACATCCACGCGCTCGATGACGTCATCCACGGGCGCATCCGGCTGGGCGTGATGGCCTATCTCGTCGGCGCGCAAACGGCGGACTTCAGCGCCCTGAAGACGCACCTGGCCACCACCGACGGCAACCTCTCGGTGCACTTGCGCAAGCTCGAGGAGGCAGGCTACGTGTCCATCGAGAAGTCGTTTCGCGGGCGCAAGCCGGTGACGGCTGTGAGCCTCACGGCCAGCGGGCGCGAGGCCTTCAGCCAGTACCTTGGGGCGCTGTCGGGGCTGATCGGGAAGGGTTGATCGCCTGGCGGCTGGCCGCCCAGGCGATCAACGGCTGCTGGAACGCGGCGTGGCGCGCGCCAGGCCCGTCATCCGCGCACCCACTCCCGCAGCGCTGCCGGAAGGCGCGCAAGCAGCGCCACTCGAAGCCGGGCTTCGTGGCGCTGCCACAGGATGCCCGCAGCCATCACGCCCAGCCCGATGAGCGTGAGCGCGAGCGGAAACCACAGGCTGTCCTGGAACACCCGGTGGCTGAGGTGCCCGAGGTACAGCGCCAGGCCCAGGCCCCCGCACGCCGCGAACACGCGCCGCTGCAAGAGCGCGCCCAGCCCCAGCATCACGACGTTGAGCGCGGCATAGCCCGCGCGTGCCAGTTCGCTGGACGACTCGCGCGCGGTCAGCGCGCCCCAGAACGTGACGACGCCCAGCAGGTACAGCCAGAAGGCGTAGTCGCGTCGGCTTGCGAGGCGGCTGCGCACGTCGACCCAGAATGCCAGCAGGGTCATCAGCAGGCCGAAGAACATCGAGAAGTCGCGGTAGAAGCGCCAGCTCTCCGGAGCATCGGGCTGCACGACCAGGCGCGCGAGGTCCATGGAGAGGTACCACAGCGCCATCGCCAGCGGCATCACCAGGAACGGATGGCGCAGGGCCCACAGCGCCGTGGCGGCAGCTGTCACGGTGACCAGCTCCAGCGTGACCCAGCGCCAGTCGATGCGGGTGTGCAGCTGCGCGTAGCGCAGCGGCTCACCTTCGGGCCACAGGCCCATCGCGTGCTGCAGCGACCAGGTCGCCAGCGGCACCAGGCACACTGCCAGTGTGGCCACGATGCCGGCCGGCACCGCCAGGCCCCGCCGCTCGAGCGCGCGCGCGCCCCACACGCAGGCCGCCGCGTAGCCCACGCACACGGCCAGCAGGCCCCACGGCCCCAGGCGCTGCCAGCTCTCGTTCAGGAAGAGCGTGGCCGCGCCGATGGCCAGCATCCCGCCGAGGTAGTACAGGGTGTGCGTGAAGTCGAATGTCGGCCCGGCGGGAGCGTGGGCGGGCTCTGGCACCGGGGGTACGCTACCGACAGCGGCCGGCCAGTGCGCGCTCAGGTACTCCCACAGGGGCGCCACCTGACCGGGCTGCAGCACACCGGCGTTGGCGGCGTGGTCGAGGTCTTGAAGGCAGACGCGGACGGATTCAGCGGCGGGCTTCGGCATGGTCTGGCATGGGCCGGGTGGCGGGAGACGGCGCCCGGCCAGTATCGGGCACGCAGGCGACCGAGGCGCTGCCGCACAATCCGCGGCCCATGCATGCGCCTTGCTGAACTGGATCGAACCGTGCCACACCGTTGGCCCCCGCACCCCGGGCGCAGCTTCTGTGCCATCGACTTCGGCACCTCCAACTCTGCCGTCGCGCTGCCCGCAGCGGCCGGGCACACGAACCTCGTGGAGCTCGAGCCGGGCTTCGTGACGATGCCCACGGCCGTCTTCTACCGCGCCGACGGCCCGGCCTGGGAGGAGCCCGCGCGCGAGTACGGGCGTGCCGCGGTGGCGGCCTACGCCGACGGGCTGGAGGGGCGCCTCATGCGCTCGATGAAGAGCATCCTGGGCTCGCCCCTGGCGCAGCAGACCACCGACGTGGGCGGCGGCCGGGGCGTGCGCTACGCCGATATCGTGGCGGGTTACCTGCGCCACCTGCTCGCGCTGGCGCAGCGCGATGCCGGCCAGCCCATCGAGCGCGCCGTGCTCGGGCGGCCCGTCTACTTCGTGGACGACGACCCCGCGCGCGACGCGCAGGCCGAGGCTGCGCTGCGCGCGGCCGCCCAGGCTGCGGGGCTGCGCGAAGTGCACTTTCAGTTCGAGCCCATTGCCGCGGCGCTGGACCACGAGCGCAGCCTCGAGCGCGAGGAGCTCGTGCTGGTGGCCGACATCGGCGGGGGCACGTCTGACTTCTCGCTCGTGCGGGTGGGGCCGTCGCGGCGCACGCGCGCCGACCGGCGCGAGGACATCCTGGCCAACCACGGGGTGCACGTGGCCGGCACCGATTTCGACCGCCACATCGAGCTGGCGGCCATCATGCCGCTGCTGGGCTACCGCGCCTTCGGGCCGCCGCGGGCCGGCGAGCCCGCGCGCGAGGTGCCCAGCGGCATCTACTTCGACCTCAGCACCTGGCACCTCATCAACTCGGCCTATGCGCCGGCGCGCCTGGCTGAGCTGCGCCAGATGCGGGGCTTCTACGCCGAGCCGCGCCACCACGCGCGGCTGATGACGACGCTGGAGGAGCGGCTGGGCCACGCGCTGGCCGCCGCCGCCGAGCAGGCCAAGATCGATGCGGCCACGCAGGGCCGCTCGCACATCGACTTGTCGATCCTGGAGACCGGCCTGGCGTGTGGGCTGTCGGAGCGCGAGGCCGGGCGCGTCATCGAGGCCGACTGCGAGCGCATCGAGCAGGCTGCACGCGAGGCCGTTCGGCTGGCGGGCGTGGCGCCGCAGGCGGTCGACGCGCTCTACTTCACCGGCGGCTCCACGGGGCTGGCGCCGCTGGTGGCGCGGATCGCGGCGTGTTTCCCGCAGGCGCGGCAGGCCCAGGGGGACCGCTTCGCCAGTGTGGCGCGAGGGCTGGGCGAGCACGCCCGGCAGGTCTTTCCCGAGTGAGGGCCCTGGCGGCTGCGGCGTGCGTGTGTGTGTGGGCGCTCACACGCACGGCGCTGGCGCTGCTTGGCTCGCACAGGCAAGCCGGGAGTGTGCTCCGCACACGCCCACGGCAAGAGCGTCGATTGCTGATGGCGCCATCATCCCCGGTTAGGGCCACGCCAGGCGCGCCCGCGCTCGGACGCGTACCGGCTCCGTAGCGGCTCCGACGCCACCCAGACCAGGAGGATGAGCGCGGCTGCGCTGGCGCCGTGTTGCGCCAGGCGCTCATCGGCCAGGCCCCGCGCCGCCACCCACGCGAAGACACAGGTGATCACCGACAAGCCGAGCCCCAGGCGCAGCGAGACGAAGCCCTTGCCCTGCGGGAAGAAACGCCGCACCTTGGGCATGACGCTCAGCAGCCCAGAGCCGGCCCAGAGGACGAACTTCAAGCCGATGACCATCACGAGCGCTCCGACGACGCGCAGCGCCCAGGTCTGCAGCACGCGGTGGCGCTGCTCGCCCGACAGCATCGCCTCTATTGGCACGGTGCCGTTGCGCAGCACGTCGATCTCGCTCGAACCCGGACTCAGGAGGTTCACCAAGCTGCGCGCGGCGGGAAGCGGCACGGAGACCTTGTAGGTCGTGAAGCTGGTGCCCGACTGCGCGGCCAGGATGGTGACCGGGCCGGGTCTGAGGATCGAGTAGCTGATCCGGATGTCGCCGATTTGCGGCTGGGCCGGATTGCGGCCCAGGTAGTAGGTGTTGCCGTGGCGTACGAGGGTGCCGCCGGCCACCTGGCGCGTAGGCGAGAAGCTCGAGAGGTCGAGCGGCTCGGGCTTGCCGATGCGCTTGATCTGCCAGGGGCGCAGGCGAAAGGCGCCCACCGTGACATGCTCGGCCAGCCAGCCCTCGTTGAGGTAGGGCATCGAGGGTGGGTTGGACGGCGGCTGCGAGCCCTGGAACCGGCCGGAGTCCTGCCAGGACTTCACCCATTGAGGATCGTAGTTGTAGCGCGTGATCACCTCCTCGCCCTCCGCGCTGTCGCTCACGACTTCTATGATGCGCCTTTCCACCCACTGCAGCATTTCCGCGTTGCGAAGCAGCTGGGTGCCAGACGCCGAGAAGCCGGTCTCTGGATCGACCACCTCGCCGTGGGCCACGGCCAGGCCGGCGACGTGGACCAGATCGCCCTCGCGGGCCGGGTCCACCTGATCGGCGCTCACGGTGACGGCGAGCTGTGCGCCGCGGGCCAGACTGCCCGCGCGCACGGCGCCGGTGACTTCGTTGAAGGCGAGAAGCGCGAAAGCGCTGGCGCACAGCAGGCCGCCCAAGGCCAGCGACAGCGGGGTGAGCAGGAGCCAGGCCAACGGCGCCGCGAACCGGTTGCGACGTTGAGGGCCGATGGACACGTCCATGCCGCCCGTGCGGTCTGAGTTGCTGTGATCGCTGTAGTCGTCCGACACCGTTGCTTGCTGCATTTGGCCGCCTGTTGGCACCTGTAACGAGGGGCGTCGCAGTCTAGGTGGCTCCTTACAAGGTGGATCGGCAGGGGCCAGGCTTTCTTGAGAAGCCTGAGGATCGGCACGCTCAGCGCAAGTCGGGTTCGCCCGTCGGGGGCGCCTGTGCCAGCCGCGCCTGCACGAGACGCATCGCCGCCGATTGCTCCAGCTCCGGGTGCCCGCCCGGCCACACCTCCAGCGCCTGGCCGAAGCGGCCGGCAAGTGCGGCCCAGGCCGGGCCGCTCGGCCAGTCATTGCGCGGGCAAGGGGCGCCACGATGTGCGTCGCATAGACCTTGGAGACGGCCACGCGCACGATGCCCACGGGCCGGCGGCCCGACTGCACCAGTTGCCGCCCAGCTTGCACGGCCGAGGCTGGGCTGCATCACGCCCAGCCTTTGCGGCTGAGGCTTGCGCTCGTGTGTGGGCGCTCACGTCGTCTTTGCTGCGCTGCCTCTCAAGGTCTCACACGCACGGCGCAGGCGTTGCTCGGCGGCATCGGCCACAGCCTGGATCTCCGGCCGGCCCACCAGGTTGACCATGACCTGCGGGTCGAGGAAGCCGACGACGACCCGGCCTGGCGCCTCTTCGCGAACGATCACGTTGCACGGCAGCAGCAGTCCAATGTCGGGCGCTGCCGTCACGGCCTGATAGGCGAGCGGGGGGTTGCAGGCACCGAGGATGCGGTACGGGGCCATGGCCTGGCCGAGCTTTTCGCGCATCGCCTGCTGGACGTCGATGTCGCTCAGGATCCCGAAGCCTTCAGCCTTCAGCGCGGCCGTGACCTTCGAGAGGGCCTCGTCGAACGACACGCCAGTGAGCGTGGTGGTGAATCCATACATGGGAGACCTTCGGGTGGGGTGGGGCGGCGCGCCGGATCGGTGGAGCGCACTGTGCGCGATCGAGGGTGCGCGACATTGACGCCGATCAGCCGCCCACGAACTGCAGCAGTCGCATCACCTCGAGCCACTCGCGCGTCTCGAAACCGATCGTGATCGGGTCGAGCAGCCGCGCACCGGGGTAGAAGGCGCGGCGGTAGGCATCGCGCGCGTCCTTGCGCACGACCTGCACGTCGAAGTGATCGGCCAGGCCCGCGGGGCGCGCCTGCACGGGCGACAGTGCGCGCTGCACGCCCTCGCGGATGCGCTCGCGCGACTCGGCCGGGTGGCGCGACTGCATCGCCGCGCCGTGGCCGCGCATCACGTCCACCGTCACGGCGCCGATGCCGCTTGCCTGCACCTCGGTGCACAGCGCCTCGTCGCCGCTGACGAAGGCCACGGGCACGCCTTCCAGCGCCGCCGCCCAGGCGTGGAGCTGGAACTCCGACACCCACTGGCCGTTGACGCGGATGCCCACGAGCCCGCTGGAGCTCAGCGTGTGAGCCAGCGGGTTGCCGCCCTTGGCGCCGCCGGCGTGCCAGCCCACGAAGAGCGCCGCGGCAAAGCTGCGGTCCAGCCCCTGGACCATGCTGTAGGGGTGCCCGCTCCAGCCGCGCCACAGGCTCGCCTGCCGCGGCAGCCGCTCGGCCAGCAGGTTGCGGCCGGTCCAGTGCGCGTCCTTCACGAGGATCTCGGTGGCCCCGGCGGCCAGCGCGCCTTCGCAGGCGGCCACCACTTCGGCCGTCATGCGCTCGCGAAACTGCGCGTTGTCGGCGTGCGCGAGGTCGGCCTCGGGCCAGTCGGTGATGCCGGTGATGCCTTCGATGTCGGCGCTGAGGTAGATCTTCATGGGGGTGGGGGTGGTCATCGTGGGGTCTTGGGCGGGTGCTGCAGCAGGTGCGCCACCGCCGCCTCCAGCGCGCGGTCGCGGTTCAGGCGCAGGTCCTCTGCAGTGGGCGGCACCGGCAGGTCCGGCACGACGCCCGTGCCCTCGATGCGCCGGCCGTCGGGCAGCACGTAGCCCACCTCGCTGTAGGCGAGCTTGCCACCGCCGGGCACCGAGGCGTAGCCCATGAAGCCGAGCAGGCAGCCGCACGAGACCTGCCCCACCACCGTGGCGCGCTTGTGCGATTGCATGAGGCCGGCGAACTTCTCGCTGGCGCTGGCGCTTCCGGGGTCCATGAGGATGGCAATCGGCCCCTTGTAGAGCCCCGCTCCCTTGAGCACCGGCTCGAGCTTGACGAGCTCGACGAGCTCGAAGGCCAGCGTGATGGGCTTGCCCGTGCGCGTGAGGACGCGGCCGGCCGGAACTTCGCCTTCGAAGAACTGCCGCGCGACGGCGTGCACCATGCCGCCGGAGCCGCCCCCGTTGCCGCGCAGGTCGATGATGAGCGAAGGTGCGTCCTGCAGCGCCGTGATCGCCTCGATCATCCGGCCCTGCAGGCCCGCGTTCCAGGCCGTCAGGCGGATGTAGCCCGGGCCGCCTGGCAGCCGCCGGTGCGTGACGCGCGGCGGGCTCGTGAGGAGCGTGCGCCGCAGCGTGGCCTGCAGCAGCGAGCCGTCTGCGCGCTGGAAGGCCAGGCTGGCCGTGGAGTCGGGCTCGCCGGCGAGCAGCCGCGTGGCCGCCAGCGTGTTCCTCTGCTGCTCGGTGGAGCCGTCTCGGGCCTGGGCGCGCAGTCTCGCGAAGACCGCCTGCGCGGGCTCGCCCTCGACCGCAGAGAGCGTCATGCCCGGGCGCACGCCAGCCCACCACGCGTCGGACTCGGTGTTCACGCTCGTCACCACCA
The DNA here is from genome assembly GCA_903834645.1 of uncultured beta proteobacterium. Lineage (GTDB taxonomy): Bacteria > Pseudomonadota > Gammaproteobacteria > Burkholderiales > Burkholderiaceae_C > Rubrivivax. The sequence continues at coordinate 1,206 of CAILKA010000078.1, read as the reverse complement.
GCGCCTCGCCCAGCGGCCGGAAGGCAAAGCCCAGGTTGACGGCCTGCGAGCGCTCGACGAGCCGCGCACGCTTGGGGCTCACGACGCGTGTGTGCACGTCGCGCATCTCGCCGGCCATGCGGTCCAGCCGGTCCCAGAAGGCGTCGTCGTCGGGCGCATCGAGCACGAGCGGGCGCCACTTCGCGCCCGCGGCCTTCCAGTCCACGCCGTTCATTTTTGGGTCGTAGTAGCGCTCGTCGACGGTGCGCCAGACGTAGTCGAAGGCCGCCAGGCGCGTGGCAGCGTCGAGCTTGTCCGCGGGGGAGGTGGCGGCGGGCGAGGTGTCTGGCTGCGAGCCCATGCGCCGCGTGATGACGGCGTGGGGGTCGAGCGCGGCGCAGCCTGTCAGGAGCAGTGCGGTGCAGGCGCTGAGCGCGCGCAGGAGGCGGGGCAGGTCGGTGGCTTGGCGCATGGGCACGGCGTGCAGATGGGGTGGCTGGCGCGCCTGTGCGCTCAGGTCGGCTGCAGCACGTGCACGGCGCGGGCCGCGATGTACGCCTTGACCTGGGCGGCATAGGCCTGCATGTGAGGGGCCACGGCATGCGCCTGCAGGGCTTGGACGCTCTCCCACTTCTCGATCACGAGGAAGGTGTCGGGGCCGTAGGGGGTCTGGATGGGCAGCGCCGGATCGAGATCGACGGCGGGGCCGTATTCGATGCAACCCGCCTCCGCGCGGACGGCAGGCACATTGGCCCGCACCGCCTCGAGGATCTTCTCGCGCAGGCCGGGCTTGGCGGTGATGACGGCGACGACGTGGATCATGGCTGGGGCGCTCCGGGTGTGAAGGGGGCAGGCAAGGCGGCATGTGGAGCCGCCAAGCGGGGGTCGGGTGGCGTGGATCGTAGAACAGGCGCAGATGATCGGCGTCTGTGGCTCGCGCCCCTTCGGTGGTGGAAACATCGATTGCCCCCGGTCCGCAGGGCCCGCAGGATCAGTTCACTTCCCAGGAGACATCCTTGATCCTTGATGCACCCGCTTTCCTGCGCCGGCGCCAACTGCTGCTGGCGGCCCTGTGTGCCGCAGGCACCAGCGCGCAGGCCCAGTCCGACCGGCTCGACGGCCCGCTGAGGATCGTGCTGCCCTTCGGCCCGGGCAGCGGCACCGACGTGTACGCGCGCATGGTGGCGCAGCACCTGGGTGCCGCCCTGGGCGTGACGACCGTGATCG
>CAILKA010000077.1 GCA_903834645.1 uncultured beta proteobacterium | reverse complement strand
CGGCGCGAGGCGCCTGCGGCGCAGGCGGCCCAGGGCACGGCGCAGGCCCGGTCGAGCGCAGGTGCCGCATCCGAACCTCCGCCGATGCGCTTTGGCAACCTCGAGATCCGCCCCGCGGCGCGCGAGGTGCGGGTGGGTTCGGCGGTGATGGCCTTGACCACCGCCGAGTACGAGCTGCTCCTGTTTCTGGCCTCGCGCGCGGGCCTGGTGGTCTCTCGCGACGACATCATGCAGGGCCTGCGCGGGCTGGAGTTCGACGGGCTGGATCGCGCCATCGACGCCCGTGTCTCGCGCCTGCGGCGCAAGATCGGCGACGACGCCGAGACACCCTCGCGCCTCAAGACCGTGCGCGGGCAGGGCTACCTCTTCGTGCCATGAGGCACGTCCGCGGCGCGCTCGTGCGGCTGGCCGCGGGCCTGGCGCTGGCGGTGCTGCTGCTGGCGCTGGCGGTGCAGGCGATCGTGTCGCTGGCGGTGCGCGACGTCACCGACGACTACGTGCGCCGCTTCATGGCCGGCACGGTGGAGCTCCTGCGCGAGGACCTGGCCGCGCTGCCTGCACCCGCGCGTGCTCAGCGCGTGCGCGAGCTCGACGAGCGCTTCGCCTACCCCGTGGCGCTGGCCGACGCGAAGGACTTCGATGCACGCGAGCGCGCGCAGCTGGCCGCCGGCGAGATGCTCGTCTACGGCCTGAACCGGCGCGTGGCCGTGGCGCTGCCGGCGCCGGCCGGGCCGCTAGCCGGCGCCCACCCGGCGGCGATGCAGCTGCTCGTGGTCGGCCCGCTCGACCCGGACTGGAACCCCGAGCACCGGCTGCACGTGCCGCGCGAGCTGTGGCTGCAGGCCGCCGTGGCGCTGCTGCTGGCCGCGGGTGCAGGCGCACTGGCCTGGATGCTGCTGCGGCCGGCCTGGCGCGACGTGCGCGCGCTGCAGCGCGCGGGCCAGGCCTTGGCCAGCGGGCGCTTCGATGCGCCCATGCCGGTGCTCGGCAGCGTGCTCTTGCGGCCGCTGGGCGAGGGCCTGCGCGCCACGCTCGAGCGCCTGGCCGCGGCTCTTGCGGCGCAGCGCGAGCTCACGGGTGCGGTTTCGCACGAGCTGCGCACGCCGCTGGCGCGGCTGCGCTTTGCGCTCGATGCGCTGATCGACGAGGGCGATGCGTCCGCGCGCGAGCGGGCCGTGCAGGCCTGCGAGCGCGACATCGAGGAGCTCGAGGCCCTGATCGACGCGAGCCTGCTGCTGGCCAAGCTGGACATGGGTGCCGTGCACGCGGTGTGCGAGAGCGCTGACCTGGCGGCGTTGCTGCGGCGCGAGGCCGCCTCCCTGGCGCCGCTGCTGGAGGGCCGGGAGTTGCAGACGGCAATCGAGCTGCCTGCGCAGGTGGCCTTCGATGCGCGGCTGATTCCCTATGCGGTGCGAAACGGGCTGCGCAACGCGGCGCGCCACGCCAACGGGCGCATCGTGCTGCGCGCCTGGATCGAGGCGGCGCAGGACGGGCCCGGCGGGCCCGGCGGGCCGGCGCCCGCTGGCTCGCCGCTCGTGTGTGTGGCCATCGACGATGACGGCGCGGGCGTGCCCGAGGCACTGCGCGAGGCGGTCTTCGAACCCTTCAAGCGCCTGGACGGCGAGCGCGAGCGGCGCGGTGCCGGATATGGCCTGGGCCTGGCCATCGTGCGCCGCGTCGCGCAGGCCCACGGTGGCCAGGCCAGCATGGAAAGAGCCCCGCTGGGCGGGGCACGGCTGCGGTTCGCGTGGCCGGCTCACATCGCCTGAACCGTGTGCGAGGTGGTGACCTTGAGCCAGCCGCCCGGGTGCTGCGGCAGGTTGACCGCGTACTCGCGGCCGTCCCACTCGTAGCGCACCGCGTAGTCACGCACCTGTTCGCGCACGCTCGTCACGGGCTGGCACACCTGCACCATCTTGGTGGTGGTGGTGCTCTGCTGCTCGACCACCGTGCGCGCCACGTGCGCACCCACCGCGCTGCCCGTGGCCACGGCCACCGCCTTGCCACCGCCCTTGCCGAGGGGCGAGGCGAGCGCACCGCCGATGAGCGAGCCCGCCAGCGTCGTGCCCAGGCCCGGCTGGCCGGCGGTGGTGACCTGCTGCTGCTGTTCGGTGCACTGCTGGCGCGTGTCGGTGATGCGCTCGAGGTTGGGCGTCACCGACAGCACGCGGGCCAGCGCGGGACTCGCGCTGGTGGTCTCGTAGCTGCGTGTGTCCTGGGCCAGGGCGGCGGTGCCGCCGATCGTCAGCGTGGTGGCCAGGGCAGCGAGGACAAGGGCGCGGGGGTTGAGGCGGTTCATCGTGGTCTCCGGGTTGCGTTGCGTTCGACACGACGTGTGTCGATGAACGGCATTGTGGAAACCGCCGGCCTGGCTGTCTGTGGCGAGTCTGTGGGGCTTTCTTGACGGTTTGTGACAGCGTCTCAGCGCGCGCGGGCGCTGCGCTCCTGCTGCACCTGGGCGATCGCGTCGTCGAGCTCGGCCACCGACACGCGCATCAGCGCGCAGAAGTTGGGTTTGGCCAGCGGGCTCGTTTCCCAGGCGCGCACCAGCGTGTGGCGTGCCCGTTGCGCCGGATCGAAGGGCGTGGGGGCAGCCGGTGTGTGCGCGTCGCCGGCGGGCTGATGCTCGGGCATGGCCAGCGCTTTGTCGCGACCGGATGGGTGCGGGTTCGGCTGGCGCGGGGGGCGCTGCGGCCCTCGGGCAGGCCCCATGGGTCGTTGCGGCCGCGCCGACCGTTCGGGCTTGCCGGCATCCGGGGCAGGCCCGGTTCGTGCAGAGCCTTCGGCGCGCTCGGGCCGGCCCTGACGGGGCGGCTGCCCAGCTCGTGTACGGCCCTCGGGCCGGGGCCCGCGTGCTGGCCTGTCGGGGGTCGGCGCGCTGGCACCCCCGCCCGTGTCGGTGTCGGTGTGGGTGCCCGGCTGCGCGGCTGGAGCCGGGGGGCGCTGGCCCTTGCCACCAGGGGGCCCGCGCCTCAAGGCCCGGCGCCGCGCGAGCTCCTCGCGTGCGGCCTGCCGGTGTTCGTCGGCGATCTCGCCGGCGGGCTGCCCATCCAGGTCGAAGCGGTGCGGTGACTCCACGAGCCCACGCAGGTAGGCGCTCGTGGTCGTGTGGCGGGAGAGGAAAGCCGACAGCACGCGCCGCGTGAACATGCCCGGCGCGCGCTGCTGCACATCGGCGTGCACGCGCAGCTTCACGGGCCTGGGCGGGCCATCTGCACCGAAGAGCGCCGGAAAGAGTTCGGCCAGGCGCGCTGCGCAGGCCGCTGGCGTCATCTCGGGCACGGCAGCCGGGGCAGGCGCGAGCGAACCGGGCACCTCGGGGGCCTCGGGCGCATCGGGCGCATCGGGCGCATCGGGCGCACCAAGTGGCTCGGGCGCTTCGGGCGTGTCCGGCATCGTGGGCGGCTCGGGTGCGCCCGAGGCAGCAGACGGCTCAGGGGTGACGGGGGGCGCCTGGGGCGCAGCAGTCGCATCGACATCTGCCGGCGCGGCCAGCGCATCGGCTGGCGCGTCAGCGGCGGTGACTGCGGGCAGTTCGGGGCCTGCGGCCGGGGCGCTCGGGTCGGTCTCGGGGGTCATGGTGTTCGGCACGGGACCGAGATTGTGACTGCTACGCTCGCATCCATGAAGATCGCCGTCATCGGAGCCGGGCTCGCGGGCCTGAGCGCCGCCTGGCTGCTGGGCCGGCAGGCAGGGTGCGAGGTGGTGCTGCACGAGCGCCAGGCACAGCCCGGCTTCACGGCCAGTTCGGTGAGCCTGCAAGGGCCTGGCTGGGGCGACGGGGCGCGCGTGGACGTGCCGCTGCGGGTCTATTACCGCGGCTACTACCCGACGCTCACGCGGCTGTACGAGCAGCTCGGCGTGGCCAGCGACCCCGTGAGCTACGCCGCCTCGTTCCTCGATGCGCGAGGGGAGCTCTACTTTCGCTATCGAAACCTGAGAGTGGGCGCTCGCTCCTGGAGCCTGCCCGCCTGGCCGGACCTGCTGCAGCCCGGCACGCGGGCCATCGTGGCTGACGCGCTGCGCTTTTACCGCCGAGCGGCGCTGGCGCGTGAGACAGGAACTTTCGGCGGGCTCACCGTGGCGCAATGGGCCGTGCGCGAGGGGCTGTCGGGCGCATTCGTCGAAGGCCTGCTGCTGCCGGCGATTTGCACCATCTGCACCTGCCCGACGGCACTGGCGCGCGAGCTGCCCGCCGCGGTGGCGGCCGGCTACCTGCTGCGAGGGCTGTCGCACGAGGCTGTGCGGCGCGCACGCCACGGCGCCGACGACGTGCAGGCCCGCTTGCTGGCGGGCATTCCGGTGCGCCGCCTCGGGCTGGCGATCGAGTCGGTGTGGCGCGAGGGCGCGCGCGTGCTCGTGCGCGATGCCCGGGGTGAGAGCGCCGGGTACGACCACGTCGTCTTTGCCACCCCGGCGCCGCACGCCTTGCGGCTGCTGGCCGACTCCAGCGCGGCCGAGGCGCAGGCGCTGGCGGGTTTTCGCACGACAGCGGTGGAAGTCGTCACGCACGGCGACCCGTCGTGCATGCCCGCGCGCCAACGCGACTGGTCGGGCGTGACGCTGCGCGTGGACCCTGCGCGCGAGGCTCCCGAGTCGACGATCTGGATCAACGCCGTGCAGCCCGCCTTGCGCGGCGCGCCCGACGTGTTCCAGACCGTGGCGCCGCACCGCGCGCCGCGGGCGGACACGGTGCTGGGCCAGGCGCGCTTCGAACGCCCGGTGGTGGATGCGCGCAGCCAGGCCGCGTTGGCGGCGCTGCTGCGCCTGCACGAGGCGCCGGATCGGCGCGTGTGGTTCTGCGGGGCCTGGGCCCAGGAAGGTGTGCCGCTGCTGGAGAGTGCGGTACGCTCCGCCGTCGAGGTGGCCCGGCGACTCGGGGCACCGTTTCCCGCCACACCGATCCTGCCGCCTGCCCATGAACGAGCCAGCTGCCCCCGCCATCCCTGAGCCCGGCGCCGAGCTGCGCGTGGCCTTGCTCACCGCCGCCGGCAGCGGCATCGGTGCGGCGGCCGCGCGCAAGCTTGCGGCCGAGGGCTGGCAGGTGGCGATCCTGTCTTCCTCGGGCAGGGGCCAGGCGCTGGCCGATGAGCTCGGTGGCCTGGGCCTGAAGGGCTCCAACCTCGACAGCGCCGACCTCGAGCGCCTCGTGCAGGGCGCGCTCGCGCGCTGGGGCCGCATCGACGCGGTGGTCAACAGTGCCGGGCACGGCCCCAAGGGGCCGCTGCTGGAGATCCCGGACACCGACTGGCAGCTCGGGATGGAGTACTACCTGCTCAACGTCGTGCGCATCGCGCGGCTGGTCACGCCCGTGATGCAGCGCCAGCGCAGCGGCTCGATCGTCAACGTCTCCACTTACGCGCTCTTCGAGCCGGAGGCGGCCTTCCCGACCTCGGGCGTCTTTCGCGCCGGCCTGGCGGCCTTCACGAAGCTGTGGGCCGACCAGTACGCCGCTGACGGCCTGCGCATGAACAACGTGCTGCCCGGCTTCATCAGCAGCCTGCCCGAGAAAGCGGAGCGCCGCGCACGCATCCCGATGGGGCGCTACGGCACGCCCGAGGAAGTGGGCGAGCTCATCGCCTTCCTCGCCGGCGCGCGCAGCTCCTACATCACGGGCCAGAACATCCGCATCGACGGCGGGATCACGCGCTCGGTGTAGCCGGGTTCGGCCGCTTGCGCGGCGCGCAGTAAGGGCCACGCCAGCTGAAGGGCTTCCAATCAGGGTTTACGCTTAGGCCTTTTCGGCCTGTGCACACAGCAAGAGGAGACGCAGATGAGCAATCGTGACGTGGTGGTGCTGGGCGCGGCGCGTTCGGCGGTCGGGTCTTTCGGTGGGTCGCTGGCGGACATGGAGCCGGCCGAGCTCGCCGCGGCCGTGATGAAGTCGGCCATCGAACGCTCGGGGGTCGATCCGAAGGCGATCAACTACGTCACGGTGGGCAACACGATTCCCACCGAAAGCCGTTTCCCGTACGTGGCGCGCGTGGCCGCGATCCAGGCCGGGCTGCCGATGGACAGCGTGGCGATGGCCGTCAACCGCCTGTGCTCCTCGGGCCTGCAGGGCATCGTCACCACGGCGCAGAACATCCTGCTGGGCGACTGCGACTACGGCATCGGCGGCGGCGTGGAGGTGATGAGCCGCGGCGGGTACCTGTCCACCGCCATGCGCACCGGCGCGCGCATGGGCGACACCAAGCTCATCGACACGATGGTGGCCACGCTCACCGACCCCTTCGGCGTGGGCCACATGGGCATCACGGCCGAGAACCTGGCGGCGAAGTGGGCCATCACCCGCGAAGACCAGGACGCGCTCGCGGTGGAGTCGCAGCGCCGCGCTGCCGCGGCGATTGCCGAGGGCCGCTTCAAGAGCCAGATCGTGCCCATCGTCAAGCAGACGAAGAAGGGCGAGGTCGTCTTCGACACCGACGAGTACGTGAAGGCCAGCACGACGATGGAGACGCTGGGCAAGCTCAAGCCCGCCTTCAAGAAGGACGGCACCGTCACGGCGGGCAACGCCTCGGGCATCAACGACGGCGCGGCCTTCTTCGTGCTGGGCGATGCGGCCACGGCGGCGCGCGACGGCTACAAGCCCATGGCGCGGCTCGTCTCCTACGCGGTGGCGGGCGTGCCCAACGACGTGATGGGCGAGGGGCCGATCCCGGCGTCCAAGCTCGCGCTGAAGAAGGGCGGCGTGACGCTCGACCAGATGGACGTGATCGAGTCCAACGAGGCCTTCGCGGCGCAGGCCATCGCCGTCTCGCGCGGGCTGGGCCTGGACATGGGCAAGACCAACCCCAACGGGGGCGCGATCGCGCTGGGCCACCCCATCGGCTGCTCGGGCGCCTTCATCGCCACCAAGGCGATCTACGAGTTGCACCGCACGGGTGGGCGCTACGCGCTCGTGACGATGTGCATCGGCGGCGGCCAGGGCATCGCCGCGGTGTTCGAGCGGCTCTGAGCGCGCCGATTCAGGCGGGGGGCTCGCGCAGGAAGATTTCCACGCGGCGGTTCTTCGCCCGCCCGTCCTGCGTCGCGTTGTCCGCCACCGGTTCGAGCGCGGCGCGGCCGGCCACCTCCAGCCGCGCTGCGGGCACCCCGCGGCTGTACAGGTAGTCGCGTACGGTCTGGGCGCGCTGCAGCGACAGCTGCTCGTTGAGCGCCTGACTGCCTGTGGAATCCGTGTGGCCGACCACCAGGACCCGCGTGCCCGGGTCCAGGCCCTGGGCGAACTGGTCGAGCACCGGGCGCAGGTCCGGCCGCAGGTTGGCTCGGCCACTGTCGAAAGACAGGTCGCTGGGCACGCTGACCTTGAGCTGGTTGTCGGGCGTGCGCTGCACCTCGATGCCGGTGCCGGCGGTGGCCCGCTCCATCGCCGCGCGCTTGTCTTCCATCCGGCGTGACCAGACATTGCCGGCCACGGCGCCGGCGACCCCGCCCAGCACGGCGCCGGTGCCCGGCTTGCCGCCCGTGACCGAGCTCAGCACCGCGCCAGCGGCCGCGCCGACGGCTGCGGCCTTGGCCGTGTCCTTTTCGCGCGTGCTCATCGTGTCGCAGCCACCGACGAGCACGGCGAGCGCCAGAGCGCTGGCCCAACTGAGCGCGCCTGCACGCTGGTTGTACCTGCCCGCACCCGGGCACGCGCTGCCACGCGAAGCCGCCACACCGACATGCTGTGATGCCATGTTCACCTCCTGAGCCGAGGCATTCTGTGGCGCCGTGCAGCCCGGGGCGTTGACCCTGCTGCATGCACGCGCACCGCGCCCGCGGGTGTCAGTCCAGCGCCTGGGCGGGGCGGCCGGTGGCGTAGACAGCGCCGAAGCGGTTCGCGAGGAAGTCCGGCAGCGCCACCTGCTCCTGGCGGATGAAGCCGCGCCGAGGCAGCCGCCCCTGGCGAAACAGATCCACGGCTGCGCACAGCCCTGCGGCGGTCGTGATCTGGATCGCCGACAGCGGCTGCTCGGCGCTGCGGTCGGCGAAGATCTTGCGCGCGAAGACTTCCTGCATCAGCGCGCCTGCGCGCAGGCCGCTGGCCGTGACGAAGACCAGCACCACGTCCTGCATCGTCGCCGGCACCGCGCGGCGCAGCAGCGTCTTGAGCGTCTCGGGGTCATCGCGCAGCCGCAGGTCCTCCAGCAGCAGCCGCATCATGGTGCGGTGGCCCGGGTAGCGCACGCTCTTGTAGTCGAGCGTGCGCACGCGGCCGGCCAGCGTCTCGCACAAGGTGCCCAGGCCGCCGCTGGTGTTGAAGGCCTCGTACTCGGTGCCGTCCAGGCTGAAATGCTCCAGCCCCTCCAGCGGCAGCAGCTCGATCGGGCGCCCGTCGTGGATCGCCTCGCAGGGGTGGCAGTACTCGTTGACGAGTCCGTCCACGCTCCACGTGAGGTTGTACTTCAGCGCGTTCGTCGGGAACACCGGCAGCGCCCCCACGCGCATCTTCACGTCGTGCACCTCGTCGAAGCCCTGCGCCAGGTGGTGCGCGACGATGCCGACGAACCCCGGCGCCAGGCCGCACTGCGGCATGAGCGCCGTGGCTGCACCCTCGGCCAGGCGCCGGATCTCGCGCGTGGCGGCCACGTCTTCGGTGAGGTCGAAGTAGTGGCAGCCCGCGGCCACTGCCGCGCGCGCGCTGGCGCTCGCGAGGTGGTACGGCAGCGCGTTGACCACCGTGTCGTGGCCGACCAGGGCCGGCACGAGCGCGCCGGCATCGGTGCCGTCCAGCCGCCGCGTGCGCAGCGCCGGGATCCGGGCCGCCAGGCGCGCGAGCGCCGCGTCGTCGCGGTCCATCACGGTGACGGTGTAGTCGCCGCAGCCCGTCAGCAGCGCGGCGATCGTCTGGCCGATGTGCCCGGCTCCCAGCAGTGCGATCTTCATGCTCGGAGCCTAGGGTCTGTCGATGTCGGAAGGAACAGCCAAAGCGACGATAAGATCAATGATGGTGACGATATGACGGCGCGTATTGACACTTCGATCGAAATCCTCTGATGACGAGCCCCTCCCGACCCCTGGATGACACCGACCGCGCTCTGATCGCGCTGCTGCAATCCGACGCCCGGCTGCCCACCGCCGCGCTCGCACGCCGCCTGGGCGTGGCACGCACGACGGTGGTGGCGCGCCTGGCGCGGCTGGAGCGAGACGGCGTGATCGTGGGCTACACCGTGCGGCTCGGTGCCGACGCCGAGGACGCCGGCGTGCAGGCCTATGTGGGCATCACCGTGAGCCCGCGCGTCGCGCGCACGGTGCAGCTGCGCCTGCAGGCGCTGCCCGAGCTGCGCCAGCTGTGCAGCGTCAGCGGCGAGTTCGACTTCCTCGCGCTGCTGCGCGCGCCGGGCACGGCGCGGCTGGACGCGCTGCTCGACGAGATCGGCCAGATCGAAGGCGTCACGCGCACGCACACCTCCGTCGTGCTGGCGGTGCGCATCGACCGGCGGGCGTAGCGCCTCGGGCGACCGGTTGCGGCCCCGCCCCGCCTGGCCCGCGCAGGGCCGATACCCCGCCGCCGCAGTCGACTTTGTCCCAATGACCGGACAATGGGACCAATGAACGCGCCGCTGCCGCTGCCCAAGTACCACCAGGTCTACCTGGTGTTGCGCGAGCGCCTGGACGAAGGCCGCTTCGCGCAGGGCCTGCCAGCGGAGATGCAGCTGGTCAAGGAGTTCGGCGTGGCGCGCGTGACGGTGCGCAAGGCGCTCGAACGCCTCGTGGCCGAGGGCCTGATCGAGCGCGTGCCGGGCCGCGGCACGGTGCCGGTGGCCGCGCGCCGGCGCGGTGCGCCCCGCCCCGGCACACCCGGTGCCGAGCCGCCCGCGCGGGCGCAGCTCACCGGGCTGCT
>CAILKA010000076.1 GCA_903834645.1 uncultured beta proteobacterium | reverse complement strand
TCATCTGCGAGATCTGGGTGAGGAAGTCGTTGAGATCGAAGGCGTCGCCGCTCTTGACCTTGGCGGCGAGCTTCTCGGCCGCCGCCGTGTCCACGCCCTTGCGGACCTCCTCCACCAGCGCGACGATGTCGCCCATGCCCAGCACGCGCCCGGCATGGCGCTCGGCGTCGAAGGGCTCCAGGCCGTCGATCTTCTCGGACACGCCTGCAAACTTGATGGGTACGCCGGTGATCTGCCGCACCGACAGCGCCGCGCCTCCGCGCGCATCGCCATCGAGCTTGGTGAGCACCACGCCCGTGAGCGGCAGCGCATCGCGGAAGGCCTTGGCCGTGTTGACCGCGTCCTGGCCCTGCATCGCATCGACGACGAACAGCGTCTCGATGGGCAGCAGCTCCGCGTGCAGCGCGCGGATCTCGGCCATCATGGCCTCGTCCACTCCCAGGCGGCCGGCGGTGTCGACGATCAGCACGTCGAAGTGGTGGCGCCGTGCATGGTCGAGCGCGGTGCGGGCAATGTCGCGCGGCGACTGTGCAGCCTCGCTCGGGAACCATTCGGCGCCGGCTTGCCGGGTCACGGTACGCAACTGCTCGATGGCGGCCGGGCGGTAGATGTCTGCCGACACCGTCAGCACCTTCTTCTTGCGCCGCTCGATCAGGTGGCGGGCGAGCTTGGCCGTCGTCGTCGTCTTGCCCGCGCCCTGCAGACCCGCCATGAGGATCACGGCTGGCGGCTGGGTGGCCAGGTTCAGTTCCGAGGCTCCCGGCAGCGGTGCGCCCGCCTCGTCGACGGCGCCCATCGTGCGCGCCAGCTCGCTGTGCACGATGCCCACGAAGGCCTGGCCCGGGTTGAGCGATCCCACCACTTCCTGCCCGAGGGCCTTGTCCTTGACGCGGGCGATGAAGTCGCGCACGACGGGCAGCGCCACGTCGGCCTCCAGCAGCGCCATGCGCACCTCGCGCAGCATGTCCTGGACGTTGCTCTCCGTGATGCGCGCCTGCCCGCGCATCGTCTTGACGAGGCGTGACAATCGGTCGGAGAGAGTGGAAGCCATGCGGGTGCGCCGAAAGTAAACTGGCGAAATGATTCTATCTGCCGCCCTGCCGGGCCCGTGGACCCTGCTGCTCGCCCTGTTGGCCGTGAGCAGTTACGTGTTGGCGGCCTGGCCCGGGGAGGTCCTCGGACGGCTGGCCGCGCGGGTGTTCGTACTCGGCATCGCCGGCCACGCCGGGTTGCTGGCCCTCGAGATCGGCGGGGCGGGCGCGGGCAGCGTGCGGCTGGGCTTCGGGCCGGTGCTCTCCCTCACGGTGTGCGGGGTGCTGCTCGTGCACGCCTTCGAGAGTCGTCTGGTGCCGCTGCCGGGCGTGCGGCGCGTGCTCGCGGCGCTGGGTGCGCTGGCCGTGGGGCTCGAGCTCGTCTTTCCGGGTGAGGCGCGCACGCTTGGCTCGAGCTGGGGGTCGTTGCATTGGCTGCTGGGCGTGGGTTCCTACGGGTTGTTCGGCGCGGCCGTGCTGCATGGTCTGCTGCTCGACAGCGCGGAGCGCCGCTTGCGCCAGCGTAAAAGTCTCACCGGGCCCTTCGGGCTGCCGCTGCTCCAACTCGAGCGGCTCACCTTCCTGTTCGTGAAGGCTGGCTTCGGCGTGCTGACCGCCGCCATCGTGCTCGGGACTCTGACCACGGCGCACTGGCGCTGGGACCACAAGACGGTGCTGTCTCTGTTGAGCTGGGTGATCTTTGCTCTGCTGCTGGCCGGGCGCCACTGGCGCGGCTGGCGCGGCCAGCAGGCCACGCGCTGGCTCTATGCGGGCGTGATCGTGCTGCAGCTGGCCTACGTCGGCTCGCGTTTCGTGCTCGAGGTGCTGCTCGAGCGCGCCTCCTGAGGCACGGCGGCACGCCACACGCCCATGACTAAGCTTCTCGTCGTCTTGCTGGTGGTGGCGGTGGCACTTTGGGCGCTGCTGGGGCGCAAGCGCGGGGCCGGGCGCGGGCGTGGGAGCGACCCGCGTCCTGATGCCCCGTCTGCGGCCCCGCCTCCGGCGTCGGCGCCGAGCCCGGCAGGGTCGGCCCAGGACATGGTGCGCTGCGCGCACTGCGGCTTGCACCTGCCCGCGCCCGACGCGGTGCAGTCGGGTGGGAACCTCTACTGCGGCGCCGAACATGCGGCGGCAGGCCCGCGTGGGCCATGACCGCTGATTCGGCGCCGGCCCGAGAGCCGGGGCGCGAGGCGGAGCCCGAGGCGCGGCGCCCTGACGCCGATGCACAGCCGGGCGGGAGCGAGACGAGGTGGCTGGTGGCCGAGCGGCGGCGGCGTGACCGCCGCCAGGTTCCGCGTCAGCCACCCGCGCGACCTGCTCCGACCGCTGCATCGGCACGAGGGGCTCCGAGCCGCCATCCGGCAGAGCCCGGGGGCTGGCCGGCCGAAGGCGAGCAGTCGCAGCTGCGCATCCTGCGTGTCTACCTTATCGCGCGGGTGGTCGTGGCCGCGGCCCTGGTGGGCGTGCAGTTCGTGGGCGCCGGCCTCGGCCTGGTGACTTCCTGGCCGATGAGCGTGATCGCCGGGCTGTATGCGGTCCAGGCACTCGGGCTGTGGCTGGTGCCCCGGCTGCGCGCCTTGATGGCGGTTGCCGACCTGCAGCGTCACGCCCAGGCGCGGTGGCTGCTGACGATAGGCGTCGACCTGCTGGCCTTCTTCGCGCTGCACGTCCTGCAGTCGGAGGCTGCATCGAGCTACACGGCGCTGCTCGTGCTGCCGGTGCTGATGGCGGGCGTGCTGAGTTCGCGCGTGCTCGCGCTCGGCACCGCGGCGGCCGTGTCCCTGATGCTGCTGGCCGTGGGCTCGCGCGCCGCAGCCGGGTCGCCCGAGGGGATGATCGTGCTCGCGCAGCAGGGCTTCACCGGGATCGGCTTCTTCGTCATCGCCTTGCTGACGAGCGAGCTGACGACGCGGCTCGTGCGCGAGGAGCGGGCGGCTGCAGGCAGCCTCGAGATGGCCCGCAGGCAGGCCGAGCTGAACCGGCTCGTGCTCGACGAGATGGCCGAGGGCGTGCTCGTGGTGGACAGGCGGCTGTGCGTGCAGGCGGCCAACCCGGCCGCGCGGACGCTGGTCGCGGGGGGTGATCACTCGCCAGAGCCTCCCTATCCGCTGGCCCAGGAGACCAGCGGGGGCGTACTGGTCCAGGCGGTGGAAGGCGCCTTCCAGGGCGAGGCCTGGCCGGAGGCCGGGCGCCTGCTCGAGTTGCGCTTCCCAGACGGTGCGCCCCGCTCGGTGATCGTGCGCATGCGCTTCACGCGCGGCCAGATGGCGCAGGGCGCTGATGGCCAGGGCCAGGCGGCCGGTGAGGATTACTGCGTGCTCTTCCTGGAGGACGCCCGTACCGTGCAGGCGCGTGCTCGCCAGGACAAGCTCGCCGCCATGGGGCGGATGTCCGCCGGCATCGCGCACGAGATCCGCAACCCGCTGGCGGCCATCGCGCAGGCCAACCAGCTGCTCGGCGAGGAGGTGGGCACGCCCGGGCAGCAGCAGTTGTCGCGCATGGTCGACGACAACGTCAGGCGGTTGCAGCGCATCGTGGGCGACGTGCTGGAGGCGGTCACGGCGCCCGGCCGGGCCGAGCCATCGGCCTGCGACGCCCGATCCGTGGTGTCGGCCGTCGTGGCCGACTGGATGGCCACCGCCAGCGGGCACGCCACGGCTCCTGAGACCGTGCGGCTGGACCTGCCTGCGGGGGCCCTGCCGGTGATGTTCGATGCCGAACACCTGCGGCGTGTGCTCGTCAATCTGCTCGACAACGCGCGCCGCCACGGCTCCGGCGGGCCGGGATCGATCCAGCTGCGGCTGGCCCGGCGCGACGACGCCAGCGCCGTGATCGCCCTGGCCAGCGATGGCGCTCCCATCCCGCCGGCCGTGGAGCGGCACCTCTTCGAACCCTTCTTCTCGACTCGCAGCCGGGGCTCGGGACTGGGCCTGTATATTTGCCGCGAACTGTGCGAGCGGCATGGGGCGTCGATCGAGTTCCGTCTCAAGCCGCCCGACGAGCGTCACTGCAATGTGTTCGTGATCGTGATGCGCCGGCCTGCAGGCCTGTCCGGCTCGGAGGTGGGCGAGAGTTGAACGAGACCCAGCGGCACCGCGTGCTCGTCGTGGACGACGAGCCCGACCTGCTCACCCTTTACGAGCTCACGCTGGTGAGGGAAGGCTATGACGTCGAGTGCGCCGCCTGCCTGGCCGAGGCCTGGGAGCTGCTCCAGGCGGGCACCTTCCATGCAGTGGTGACCGACATGCGTCTGCCCGACGGGACGGGCCTGGAGCTGCTGATGCGGCTCGAAGCGACCGGCCGGGGCGAGCGCGTCGTGGTGATCACGGCCTTCGGCTCGGCCGAAAACGCGGTGGAAGCCTTGAAGGCCGGTGCGTTCGACTACCTGACCAAACCCGTGGATCTGCGCCACCTTCGCGCGGTCATCGCCTCGGCCCTGGGCCGCGTGCCTCCCGAGCCCGTGGGTGATGCCCCGGCTTCGGTGTCAGCCCGAGGCCTGGCCGCGGCACAGGCCAACCAGGGTGGCTCGCGCGCGCTTGCGCGTCTGGTCGGGCAGTCGGAGGCGATGCAGCAGGTTCGCTCGCTCATCGGCAAGGTCGCGCGCAGCATGGCGCCGGTGCTGGTGCAGGGTGAATCCGGGACAGGCAAGGAGCTCGTGGCGCACGCCATCCACGAGTGCTCGGCGCGTGCCGGTGCGCCCTTCGTCGCGGTGAACTGTGGCGCCATCCCGGAGTCGCTGCTGGAGGCCGAGTTCTTCGGCTACCGCAAGGGGGCCTTCACCGGCGCGCAGGAGGATCGCATCGGCTTCTTCCAGGCCGCGCAGGGCGGCACGCTCTTTCTCGACGAGATCGGGGACCTGCCGCTGGCGATGCAGAGCAAGCTGCTGCGCGCGGTGCAGGAGCGGGCCATCCGGCCGGTGGGTGCGGTGGCGGAGGTGCCCGTCAACGTACGTCTGCTCAGCGCCACGCACAAGGACCTGGCCGAGGAGGTGCAGGCCGCACGCTTCCGCCAGGACCTGTACTACCGTCTCAACGTCATCCGCATTCACGTGCCGCCGCTGCGCGAGCGCCTGGCCGACATCGGGCCGATCTGCGAGGCCCTCCTGGAGCGCATCGCGGCGGAGGCGGGGCTGGCTGGGGTGCCCGAGCTCAGTGCGGCGTGCGTGGAGCGGCTTGCCGTGCAGACGCTGCCGGGCAACGTGCGCGAACTCGAGAACCTGCTGCACCGTGCGCTGGCGCTCTGCGACGGCAGC
>CAILKA010000075.1 GCA_903834645.1 uncultured beta proteobacterium | reverse complement strand
TCCACGCCCTCGACCAGCAGTTCCGCACCCACGGCCTGGGCGATGCGTAGCGCTGCTTGAAGGAGTTCGGCATCGGTGCGGCTGTGGGGCAGGTTCTGCACGAAGCTGCGGTCGAGCTTGAGGCGTTGCATCGGGAAGCGGCGCAGCAGGAGCAGCCCGCAGTACCCGCTGCCGAAGTCGTCCACGGCCAGGCGTACGCCCTGCGCGCCCAGGCTCTCGAGGTTGGCGCGCACCACCGGGTCCTCCTCGAGGGCGCGCGACTCGGTGAGCTCGAGCTCGAGCTGCTGCGGCGCCACCGCGTGCCGCGCAAGGGCTCGTGCCACTTCCTCGGCGAAGCACGCCTCCCGCAGCTCCAGGGCCGAGACGTTGACCGCCATCGGCAGCTCCAGGCCCGAACGGTTCCACTCGGCGGCCTGCGCGAGGGCGCGGTCGAGCACCCAGCGCCCGAGTTCGACGATGAACCCGCTGGACTCAGCCACGGGGATGAACTCGGCCGGCGGCACCTCGCCGCGGCCCGGTTCACGCCAGCGCAGCAGCGCCTCCACGCCGATCACCCGGCCGTCGGTCATGTCCACCTGGGGCTGGAACTGCAGCCGGAACCGGCCGGCCGCCAGGGCGCGGGCGAGGGTGCCGCCCTCGGCATCCGTCGCGCCCGCTGAGGTGGGCAGCAGGGCCTTTTCGAGGGCATCCGGCGAGACTTCGAGAGACGAGGCCATTTCAGCTCCACTTGAACGACCCGCGCACTTCGCGGGTCCCTGCCTCCAAGTACGCAACCGATCGACCAAACCGGACATGGCTCGAAGAGAAAGTTTCGCGCTTTCGCCGCTGAAGGCTGCCCGCGGCTAACCCCGAAGCGCGGCCGCCAGCAGCAGCCGCGCCTTCTCCCAGTCGCGCCGAACCGTCCGGTCCGTCACGCCCAGCACGGCCGCGATCTCGGCCTCGGTCATGCCGCCGAAATAGCGCATCTCCACCACCTGGGCCAACCTGGGGTCCAGGGAGGCCAGCTGCCGCAAAGCCTCGTCGATGTCGAGCACGTTTTCCTGCTCGGCCGGCACGCTCTCGGCCACCTCGGTCACGAGGGTCACGTGCTGGACGTCGCCGCCGCGGCGCTGCGCCTGCGCGGCGCGCGCGAGGTCGACGATCACCGAGCGCATCACCTTGGCGCTGTAGGCCATGAAGTGGGCGCGGTCAAGCGGGCCGAGGTTTTCTGCGGTGCTCACCCGAAGGTAGCACTCGTGCACGAGCACGGTGGTGTCGAGCACGGTGTTGCGTGCGTGGGGGGCGAGCCTGGCGTGCGCCAGGCGTCGCAGCTCCGGGTAGAGGCGCTGGAAGAGCTCATCGACCGCGAGACCGTCGCCGTCCCGCGCACGCGTCAGGACGCTCGCCAGATCTTCCATGCGCCGCAGGATAGCGGCTGACGCGCAAGGCTGCATCCTTCTTCGCGGATGGGCACGTGGGCCGCTCGCACCCAGGCAGCTGCCCTGCATGCGACACTGCCCCGGATGGATGACAACCGCCCCGGCGCCCAGGGCCCTCAAGCCGACCCGGCCGCCCCCGACCTCGCCCTCGAAGCCTTCACGGCCTTGTGCCAACGCCTGGCCGGCTTCGACGATCGCCTGCACCCGGAGTGGGTGGATGGCTACCTCACTGCAACGGCCGCCAGCTGGCGCACGATCACCCTGGACGAGCTGCTCGAGCCGATGACGGGGGACGCCTACTCACGCACCTTCGCCGACCCTGCTGACGATGCGCAGGCGCGCGCGGTGCTCGAGGCGCGGATGGCCACCTTGCGCCAGGCGCTCGACCCCGAGTCGCTGCTCGACGACCTGGACGCCCTGCGGCTGCAGCCCTGGATGGCGGTGTGGGATGACGCGGCGCGGCGTGAACTGGTCGAGGCCGGCCACGTGACCGAGCAGGAGGCAGCCACCTTCCACACGGGCCAGGAGTGGGCGGCCGGGTTCCTGCAGGCCACGGTGGACTTCGGCGCCGACTGGCCCGATCCGCCCGAGGCCCGGGCTGGTGATCCGGAAGGCGGCCTGTATGCCGACTTGCTGGGCACGGTGGCCGCGCTCGCCTGGGACCCCGCCAGCGAGGAGTTCCGGGCCTTCGCCCAGGCGGGCTGGAAGAACGCCGACCCGACCCGCGACGAAGTGATCGACGAGGCCTGCTTTGCGGTGCAGGAACTGCGCCTGTGGTGGATCGACCACCCGCCCAAGCGCCCGCCCCGGCGCGTGGAGGCGGCCCCGGGCCGCAACGACCCCTGCTGGTGCGGCAGCGGGCGAAAGTTCAAGAAGTGCCACGGGGTGGCGGCGTAGGGCCCGCTGCTACAGTCGCGCCCCATGTCGTCTCCCGCGGATCTCGCCGGTCGCCGCCTCGTCCTCGGCCTGAGTGGCGGCATCGCCTGCTACAAGGCGGCCGAGTTCGCGCGCGCACTCGTGAAGGCGGGTGCCACCGTGCAGGTGGTGATGACGGATGCCGCGCGCGAGTTCATCACGCCGGTGACGATGCAGGCCCTCACGGGCCAGCCGGTGTGGACCAGCCAGTGGGACACGCGCGCCCCCGCCGCCATGTCGCACATCGACCTCTCTCGCCAGGCCGATGCGATCGTCGTGGCGCCGGCCAGTGCCGACTTCCTCGCCCAGCTCGCGCAAGGCCGTGCGGGCGAGCTGCTGTCGCTGCTGTGCCTGGCCCGGCCGCGCGAGCGCTGCGCGCTGCTGCTGGCCCCGGCGATGAACCGCGAGATGTGGTCGCACCCGGCCACGCAGCGCAACGCCGCACAGGTGGTGGCCGACGGCGCGCTGCTGCTGGGCCCCGGCCATGGCGCGCAGGCCTGCGGCGAGACGGGCGACGGCCGCATGCTCGAGCCCGAGGAACTGCTGGCCGACATCGTGGCGGCTTTCCAGCCCAAGGTGCTCGCCGGCCGGCGCGTGCTCGTCACGGCTGGCCCCACCTTCGAGGCCCTGGACCCGGTGCGCGGCCTCACCAACCGCTCCAGCGGCAAGATGGGCTTTGCGATCGCGCGTGCCGCCGCCGAGGCGGGCGCGCAGGTGCAGCTCGTGGCCGGCCCGGTGCACCTGGCCACGCCGCGCGGCGTGGCGCGCACCGACGTGATGAGCGCGCGCCAGATGCACGAGGCCGTTCAGGCCGCGCTCGCCGAAGGCGTGCGCACCGATGTCTTCGTGGCCACGGCCGCCGTGGCCGACTGGCGCCCTGCCGAGGTGGCCACGCAGAAGATCAAGAAGGACGGCTCGGGCCGCGTGCCGGCCTTCGAGATGACGGAGAACCCCGACATCCTGGCCGCCGTGGCGCGGCACGACGCGGCCCGGCGCCCCTACTGCGTGGGCTTTGCCGCCGAGAGCCACGACGTGGTGGCGCACGCGCGCGCCAAGCGGCTGCGCAAGGGCGTGCCGCTGATCGTGGCCAACGACGGCCCGGCCACCTTCGGCCAGGACGACAACGCGCTCGTGCTCGTGGACGAGGCGGGGGAGACGCCCCTGCCGCGTGCCGACAAGCTCAGCCTGGCGCGCACGCTCGTGGCCGAGATCGCCAGGCGGCTCGCGCCCGCCTGAGCGCCCAGCGCCTGCCGTGGCGAAGCCCTGACCCGGATCCGATCCTCCGCGCGAGCCCTGCTGCGTGATCCCGCCATGACACCCATCGACCTCAAGATCCTCGATCCCCGCATCGCGGGCCAGCTGCCGCAGTACGCCACCCCCGGCAGCGCGGGGCTGGATCTGCGGGCCTGCCTGGAGGCGCCCGTCACGCTCGAGCCGGGCGCGACGACCCTGATTCCCACGGGGATCGCCATCCACGTCGCGGATCCGGGCCTGGCCGCGGTGATCCTGCCGCGCTCGGGCCTGGGCCACAAGCACGGCATCGTGCTGGGCAACCTCGTGGGCCTGATCGACAGCGACTACCAGGGCCCGCTCATGGTGAGCTGCTGGAACCGCGGCCGCGAGGCCTACACCGTGCAGCCTCTCGAGCGCATCGCGCAGCTCGTGATCGTGCCGGTGGTGCAGGCGGCGTTTCGGGTGGTGGAGGAGTTTGGCGCCTCCGAGCGCGGTGAGGGCGGTTTCGGCTCGACGGGGCGGGGCTGAGGCTGCGCGGCTTCGCCAGCAGCGCAGGGCGGCCGAGGCCCGGCGCCCTCAGTGCAGCGTGTCGTCGCTGCCCGGGCTTCCTGCGACGCTGAGCAGCTGCTCGCCGACGCTTCCGGCCTGGGCCTCTTCGTCGCTGGCCTCTCGCACGTCCAGCACCTTCACATGCAGCCGCAACGCGATGCCGGCCAGAGGGTGGTTGCCGTCCAGCACCACGTGCTCGGGGTAGACCTCGGTGACGGTGTAGAGGGCGTCATCGGGCATGCCCGTGGTGGCGGCTCCGGGCGGCAGACCCTCGAAGCGCATGCCCGGCTCGGTGCCCTCGGGAAAGAGCTCGCGCGACTCGAAGCACACGAGCTCGGGGTCGTATTCGCCGAAGGCATGCTCGGGCTCGAGGTACACGTCCAGCTCGGCGCCGGGCGCGCGACCCTCCAGGGCCTCCTCCAAGCGCGGCAGGAGGTCGTCGCCGCCGAACAGGAACTCGGTGGGCTCGCCCAGCTCGTCGAGCGGCTCCCCCTGCGCATCGGCTAGGGTCCAGGTGAGCGTGACGACGCAGGGCTTGGCAATGACCATCCGGGAATGATGGCACAGCCGCGCCACAATCCGGCATGGATCCGGACCAAGCCCTGCCGCTGCTGGGCGGCCTGACGCCGCGCTCGTTCATGCGCCGCCACTGGCACAAGGCGCCGTTGCTCGTGCGCCAGGCGTTGCCGGGCGTGGCCCCGCCTCTGCCGCGCGCAGCGCTTTTCGCGCTGGCCGCGCAAGAAGGCGTGGAGTCGCGCCTGGTGGTGCGCGAGGCCGGCCGCTGGCGGCTGCGCCACGGGCCCACGCCGCGGCGCGCGTTGCCCGCGCTGCGCTCGCCCGGCTGGACGCTGCTCGTGCAAGGCCTGGACCTGCACGTGCCCGCCGCCCACGAGCTGCTCGCGCGCTTTCGCTTCGTGCCCGACGCGCGGCTGGACGACCTGATGGTCTCCTACGCCACGGAGGGCGGGGGCGTAGGCCCGCACCTGGACTCCTACGACGTGTTCCTGATCCAGGTGCACGGCCGGCGCCGCTGGCGCATCGGCCGCGTGGCCGACGAGTCGTTCGAGCCGGGGCTGCCGCTGAAGATCCTGCGCCGCTTCGAGCCCGAGCAGGAGTGGCTGCTCGAGCCGGGCGACATGCTGTACCTGCCGCCGCGCTGGGGCCACGACGGTGTCGCCGAGGGCGAGTGCATGACCTGCTCGGTGGGCTTTCGCGCGCCGGTGGCCGGCGAACTCGCGCGCGAGGTGCTGCTGCGCGTGGCCGAGGCGCAGGAGGACCATCCCGGGGCGCGCTATGCCGACCCCGCGCAGCCCGCCACCGACGAGCCGGCCGAGGTGCCGGCGGCGCTGCAGCGCTTTTGCGCGAATGCGGTTTCCGCGGCGCTCGGGCGCGCGGGCGTGATCGAGCGGGCGCTGGGCGAGGTATTGACCGAGCCCAAGCCGCAGGTGTGGTTCGAGCCACGCGGGCAGGCGCTGCGCGCCGGCCAGGGCGTGAGCCTGGATGCGCGCACGCGCATGCTCGTGGATGCGCGCCACGTCTTCGTCAACGGCGAGTCTTGGCGTGCCGCGGGCGGCGATGCGCGGCTGCTGCGGGTGCTGGCGCACGCGCGCAGGCTCGAGCCCCGGGATGTCGCGCGCCTGGGTGCCTCGGCGCGTGCCGTGCTCGAGGATTGGCTGGAGGCCGGCTGGATCCATCCGCAGGAGAGCGATGCAGCGCGCTGACTTCGACACCCACTGCGGCTTCGTGCAGGCGCTCCAGGCGCTCGTGCAGGCGGCGGTGGAGCGCCGCTCGCGCCGACTTGTCCTCGTCGATCCCTCCTTCGAAGACTGGCCGCTGGAGTCGCCGGCGCTGCTGGAGCCGCTGACGGCCTTCGTGCGCCTGCCGGGGCGGCAGGTCCTGCTCCTGGGGCGCGGCTTCGAGGCCTTGCGCCGCTCCAGCCCTCGCCTGGTGGCGTGGCGCCGCACCTGGGCACATGCGGTGCAGGCGGCGCGCCCGGCCGACGACGACCTGGAGCTCCCCACGCGGGTGCTGGCCGACCGCACGCTCGCGCTGTGGGTGCACGCGCGCGCGAGCTGGAGCGGCGTCGTGCGCGTGGATGAGCCTGATGTGGTCCGCTGGGCGCTCGAGACTGATGCGCTGGCGCAACGCTCGTCGCCCGACTTCGCCGCCTACGTGCTGGGGCTCTGACGGCTTGATCAGGGAATGCCCTTAGCCCTGATACACTCAGGGGTTGAGCGTCGAGGTCGGAGGGTCCGGTCCTTGCGTCTCTTGCGGGGGCGGTCCGGATCGAGATCCTCACGCTCCCGTCACAAGAATCGTTCCACAAC
>CAILKA010000074.1 GCA_903834645.1 uncultured beta proteobacterium | reverse complement strand
GGGTTTGGAACCCTTCATGCTTTGCGCCTGACGCTGAACTATGCGATTGCTCGTCCTGTTGCAGGGGGCCACGGTTGCCGATCAACCGGGATATGACGCAGCCTTCAAGAGCCTGGTGGCCCAGGGAGCCTTGGATGACTACGTGGCACTTCCCTACCGGGGCCTGGATCCGCCGGGACTCGAGCATGGGCCTGGACTGTATTCCCAGGCCCTGAGCCTCGTCGCCGGCAGAGGAATCGATCTGGTCCTGCTGCAATGGTTTCATGGGAGCCTGGAAGATCCGCGCCCTTTCATCGAGGAGGCGCGGCGCATCCATCCCGGCTTGCTCGTGATGACGAGCTGCGGCGATCCGTACGGGAGATTCTTTCAGCGGCCGCCTCGTTCGCTGCTTCAAGCCGTCTCCGTTTCCGACTTGAACTTCACGACTTCCATGGGGTACATGGCCGATCGATTCGTCGGGGCGGGTGCGAGGAACGTCCTGCTCATGCCGCACGGCGTGTGTCAGCTGCGTTTCGGCGGGGGAGTGGTGGCGCCTTCGACTGGGGAGTTCGATGTCACCTTCATCGGCAGCAACAACAGCGGTCGCAATCCGTTGTCTCCGCTGAGCGGGGCCAGCAGGCGCCGCCAGCACATGGTGAAGGCGCTCGAGAAGCGGTATGGCAGGCGGTTTGGGTTGTTCGGATTGCGCTGGCAGGGGCATCGCTGCTGGCAAGGCCCCATACCGTTCCAGCAGCAGCACCAGACAGCCGCCCGCGGCCGGCTGCAGGTCGGGGGATACCCGGGGGCACTGGCCACCTACTACTTGTCGGACCGGCCCTACATCGCGATGGCAAGCGCCATACCCTTCCTGGACTTCGCAGTCGACCGGGTGGACCGACTGGCCGAGCCGGGCGTCCATTGGGGCCTCTACACGGACCAGCCCTCGATGCACGCACGGATCGACGGGATGCTGGAGTCGGGCGATGCCGAATTGAGCCGCATGGGGCAGCGCGCCATGGAGTACGTGCTGGGCAAGCACACGCAGGCCCATCGTGCTGCGGAGATGATCGACATCGCGCGCAGCCTGGCCCGCTCGCGCGCGGCGGGCCAGGTTGCCGCGGTGCCGCAGCTGCGCTGCTTCCACGACGGGGTTCCCGCCGCAGGCGAGACGCGCTGGGCCACGAGGAGATGGCTGGGTTGAATCGATCAGGCCCGTGCGGACCCGCCAGCCCGGCTGTCCTCACGATGCTTCCCCATCAAGAGCCGGTGGATCGCCTGCCGCACCGGGCGCCGCAGACGGGCTAGTTGTCCGGCCCGCCGCGGCGCAGCATGCTGCTGAGCCGCCGATACAGCGCGATCGCGCGCTGCGTGGCCGATTCCACTTCCTGCAGCAGCGGGGCCAGCCCGGGCGTGCGAGTGGTGTCGGCCATGTCCATGGCCGCCAGGCTCGCGTGTGTCCGAATCGCACTCACGACGGGGTCGGCTTCGTGGTCCACCCCTTCCCCCGATGCGGTACCCAGCAGGCCCTGGAGCTGGGTCCAGGCGGCCTCGGCCAGTCGAGCAGCGGTGAGGTCCTCGATCAGGAAGATCATGCCCAGCATCCCGCCCGTGCGGGCCAGCACGGGCTCCGCGCGCACGGCCACCGGCAGCACCGAGCCGTCCGGTCTGGGCAAGGCGAGCACACTGCGCGCCGAGCGCTGCTCGGCGCGCACCTGCCCGGCCAGGCGCCGCGCGACCACTGCCGGGCTGAAGAGCGCGAGCAAGTCGTCCAGGGTCTGGACGCTGGCGGATGAGCGGCTGGTGAGCTCTCCGAAGGCGACATTGGCGAGCGTGACCCGCCCCTGGGCATCGCAGACGACGACCGCTTCCCGGGAATGGGACACCTTGGCCCGCAGCCTCTCGAGCTGACGATCGGTGATCAGCAGCCGCACGGCGTCGGCCTGCACCATCAGGTCCACGAGCATCTCGGCAAAGGAGGCGGCCCGGGCAAGGTCCGTTGCGCTCCACGCCGATGCACGAGCGCCTTCCGAGGCGTTCGCCGGCCGGAACCACAGCAGGAAGTCGGGCTGGCGCACCGACAACCGGGCGGCCAGCAGCCCGGTGCCGGGAGCCATGCTGCCTGCAAGTTCCGGGGCGTCGGCGGCCAGATCGTCGCTGTGAAAAACCGAGGATGAACCACGCGCATCGATCCAGGCGGCGATGGCCTGGAGTTGGGGCACGCACGGCGCGGTGCCATACGACAGAGCGTCGCCGTCGTGCAGCATGGCGGCCCCGGTGGCTTGCAGCGGCTCGAGCAGCAGTTGAGGCTTGCGCAGCAGGGCGGGGCGCCAGTCGCCCTCGTGGGTGGTGGCATCGATCAGCAGATCCTGAAGCCGCCGCACCTGGTCTGCGACTTCGACTCGGCCTGCACTCTCGATGGCGGTGATGCGGGTGGCCACGGCCTCCACGAGCAGGCCAAAGGCGTAGCGCCGCGCGGCGGGCATCGGCCGCGCCTGGCCCCCATCGAGGCAGACGATCACGCCCCAGGGCTTGCCCTCGCGCCGAAGCGCGGCGCGTACCTCTGCACGCACCCCCTGCGCACGCAGGTGGGCCAGCCGCCACGGCTCGGGCGAGCGCAGTGTGGAGGCGCTCACGACCCGGGCATCAGCGGCTGCGTCGGCTGAGCCGGGCAGGTGCTGGGGCAACAGCGGCACTGGCTCGTTCCAGGCATCCACGAGCACGTCCACGCCGCCTGGTGCGTCAGCCGGGAACCCCTCCGGATGAGCGTGCAACTCGGCGGGCCAGGCGTGCGAGGCAGGGAGGGCACCGATGCCCTCGCGGCACACGCCCACGATGCGCGTGGTTCCCTCGGGATCGAAGCGCACGACGCGCACCTCTTCGTGGCCGCACAGCGCCTGCACGCGCCGTGCGGCTTGTGTCGCCAGCTCGTCGATCGTGTTGGCCTGGCTCAGGGCATGAATGGCGTCTTCGAGGTGCGCGAGCAGTTCGGTCTGGGCTGGCAGGGCCACCGGCAGGCTGGCCAACCCGCGCGCTTCGGACGACGGGTCCGATCCCGGGTTGAACTGGAGATCGACCGTGAGCAGGTCGGGCCCGACGCGGTGAATCCAGGCCTCCACTGGCCACGCGGCACCCGGCTCGCCAATCGTGCAGGCCAGGGCCAAGGGAGGACCGGCACCAGCAGGCTCGTCTCGCCGGGCGAGTTCCCGCAAGCGCAGGCCCAGATCGCCGCCCAGCCGGTCCACCGAGCCGAGCAGAATGCTGTCGAGCGGCAAACCCAGCCATGCCCCTGCGTTCGCGCTGGCCTGCAGGATGCGTGCACCCTGTTCACGCACGACCAGCACCACGCCGTGCGCCTGCACAAGCCCGACACGATCGAACAAGCGGGCGGCAGGGTGCAGCCCGGCTGCCGCCTGAGCGGCAAAGCTTCTGGACAAGTACGATTCCCCCGCGCCCGCACGCTGAAAGCGGCCGTCAACGCGGCCGTTGCATGAGAGTCCCCGAGGTCATTCTAGGAGCGAAGAACGGGGCTCGCAATGCTCGGTTGCGAGCAGGGTTTCGCAGTCTCGAGGAAAGGCTCAGACCCGCGCGAGCCCCAGGAGGTGCGCCATGTCCTTCAGGAAGATGCGGATGTGGGCCATCGGCCGCCGCCGCACGAGCTCCTTGTTCATGTAGGCCTCGAAGGTCAGCTGCTGCACATCGCGGTCTTCACAGATGCTCACGAAGCGCTCGCGGCGTCGATCGTTGACATACCAGAAGCGCTGCATGATGCCCAGCACCCAGAAGACCTTGCCGTGCGCCTTCATGAACCGCCGCCGCGCCGTGGCGAGCGCACGGGCGTCCCCCGTGCGCAGGAACTGACTCGCTGCCTCGGCGGCCATCTGCCCGCAGGCCATCGCGTAATAGATGCCCTCGCCGGAGGCGGGGGCGACGACACCGGCGGCGTCGCCCGCGAGCACCACGTCGCGGCCGTTGTCCCAGCTCGGCAAGGGCTTCATCGGTATCGGCGCGCCCTCGCGCCGCAGCGTTTCGAAGCGGTCCAGGCCGGCCACGGCGCGCAGCCGCGAAGTGGCGTTGCGCAGCGAGAATCCTTTGTCTGCACTGCCCGTGCCCACGCTGAGCGTGCGGCCGTGCGGGAACACCCAGCCGTAGAAGTCGGGTGACAGCTCGCCGCGGTAGTAGACATCGCAGCGCGAGGCGTCGTAGCCGGCCGGTGGATCTTCCGGCGCACGCACGATCTCGTGGTACGCGAACACGAAGCGGCCCTTTTCGGCCCCTCGCACTTCCTGGCGGGCGACCTCGGAGCGCGCGCCATCGGCTCCGACGACACAACGGGCGCGCAGCGTTGCGGCCGGGCCATCACGCAGGCCGTCTCCCGTGCGTGCATGGTAGTGAACCGTGCACACGCCCTGGGCGTCGCGCTCGATGCGCTCGAAGATTCCGGTGTGCCTGACCGCCCCGGCGCTCGCAGCGCGCTCGCGCAGCCACTCGTCGAACTGGTCTCGGTCCACCATGCCGACAAAGCCACCCTCGATGGGAATGTCGACACGGTTGTCCTTGGGCGAGACCATGCGCGCGCAGCGCGCTTTGGCCACCAACAGGTGGTCGGGGATCGCGAAGTCCTTGATGAGACGCGGGGGGATCGCGCCGCCGCAGGGCTTGATGCGGCCGGCACGATCGAGCAGTGCGACGCGGTGGCCGCTCCGCACGAGTTCGTGTGCGGCCGTCGCGCCGGCAGGGCCGCCTCCGATGACAACGGCGTCGAAGACTTCGGGTCCGGGCGTTTGGCTCATCGGGGGCCTCCTGCGGGAAGACCCGCCAGTCCTGGGGTATCGGGAAGGGTGCGGTCGGGCCGCGCGTCGGGTTCGGTGGCGCTGGTGCCGGCGTATCGAGTGGCGGCACCTGCCGGCACGCGGATGCGCCAAGCCAGCGCTGCGGCGACGACGAACATGCAGGCCTCGAGCGCGAAGACGCTGCCGTAGGAGCGGGCCGGATCGCCCAGCAACCAGCGCGCGAGGTCGCTGGCGGCAGAGCCGAACAGGCCGCCGAGTGCGAAGCCCACCGCCTGCGCTGCGCCCCACAGCCCCATGCGCGTGCCCTCGCGGGGCTCGGCGCCGGCACTCGCCAGGCTCATCATCGAGCCTATCGCGGCAATCGAAAAGGCGCCGTTGGACACGCCCAGCAGGAACACGTTGGCTCGCAGCGGCCAGTTCGGCGCAAGCGCGGCCCCGGCCACGAGCCCGCCCAGCGCGATGGCAGAGGCCAGGCAGCCGCCCACCGTCCAGGCCTTCAGCGAGCCCAGCCGGGCCCCTGCGACCCGGCGTCCCGCCAGGGCGGCCAGCAGCATGCCGGCCAGCGTGCCCATGTGCTGCACCCCTGCCAGGCTTGTCGACTCACCGGGCGTGAAGCCGAAGATCGCGCCGGCGAAGGGCTCGAGGATCAGGTCCTGCGTGCTGTAGGCGAGCATCGAGAAGAACACGAAGATCGTGAAGCGCCGCGCATCGTCCTCGCGCCAGACCTCGGCGAGCGCGCGCAGGAAGTCCGGGCGCGCCTGGTGGGCCGCAGAGGGCGCGGGGCTGCGCGGTGCCTCCAGACCCCACAGCGCGAGCGCCGTGACGCACACGGCGATCACCGACACCACTGCCGACACCTGGACCAGCCGCAGCGGACCGTAGGGGTCCAGCGCACGGCCGGCGACCCCTGCGGTGACGGCAAAGCCCACGATCATCATCACCCAGACGGTTGCGGCGGCGGCGGCGCGGCGGGGCTCGTCCACCTGCTTGGCCAGCAGCACGAGCAGCGAGGTGCCGCTGGCGCTCACGCCCAGGCCCACTGCCGCGAAAGCCAGCACGGCCAGCACGGTGCCGGCGGTGCGGTCGGTGTGCATCCAGGCGGTAGCCGCGGCAGCGCCGACGCCGCCCAGGGCGAGTACGACCATGCCGCCCAGGATCCAGGGCGTGCGCCGACCACCGACATCCGACCCCCAGCCCATGCGCGGGCGAGTGAGCTGCACGGCGTAGTGCAGCGCCACCAGCAGCCCGGGGAGCAGGGCGGGCAGCGCGAGCTCGACCACCATGACACGGTTGAGCGTGGAGGTGGTGAGCACCACCACCGCGCCGAGCATGGCCTGCACCAGGCCCAGGCGCGCGATACCGACCCAGCCGAAGCCTGTGCCACCGTTGACCTGCTGGCCCCTCATGCCGCGCCCCCGACGCTGCGCAACGCGAAGGCGCTCACCATCATGCCGGCGACGAAGAGCGGGACGCCAAAGCCGCTGTAGTAGAGCGCGCGCTGCACCGGCTGGCGCAGGAACCACGCCATGAGGGCCAGCTGGCCCACCAGCAACGCGGCCACTCCCGCGGCATGCATCGGGCGCCCCCAGCTCGCCAGCAGGGCGATCACCACCAGCTGGGGCACGACCATGAACACGCAGGCTGTCCAGGCGGCGCGGTCCACGCCCAGACGCACGGGCAGCGACCCGATGCCCATGGCGCTGTCCCCACGCACCGATTTGAAGTCGTTGAGCGTCATGATGCCGTGTGCGCCGAGGCTGTAGAGCAGCGCCAGGGCAAGCGAGTGCCCGCCCGGCATGGCCCCGCCGGCCATCACGGCCGCCCCGGTGATCCAGGCCAGCCCTTCGTAGGACAGCCCGCAGGCAGCGTTGCCCCACCATCCGTTGCGCTTCAGGCGCAGGGGCGGCGCACTGTAGGCCCAGGCCAGCAGCAACCCGGCCACTGCAGCCACGAAGCCCCAGGTGCCCAGGACCGTGGCGACGAGCAAGGAAAGAGCCGTCCAGCCTACGGCGACGTACAGCCCCCAGCGGCCGGGCATGCGCCCGGAGGGGATCGGTCGCTGCGGTTCATTGATCGCGTCGACGTGGCGATCGAACCAGTCGTTGACGGCCTGGCTCGTTGCGCACACCAGCGGCCCGGCGAGCAGAACCCCCACCACGAGCAGCGGCCAGCGACCATCCAGCGGAACACCCGAGGCAACCACGCCGCAGGTGAACGCCCACATCGGCGGAAACCAGGTGACGGGCTTGAGAAGTTCGGTGATCGCTGAAGGCGAAGGCAGAGCCATTCGCCAATGGTGCCGTTCCGGCAACCTGACGTCAATCTATATTGACACTATGAGTGGGCGCCCGCCCACTGGGCCGCTAGCCGCGCTCGTCGTCGCCCGGGCCGAGGTTGCCCAGGCCGAAGCGGCGCAGCTTCACGTACAGGCTCTGGCGCGACAGGCCCAGCAGCGTGGCTGCAGAGGCGCGGTTGTCCTGGGTCATCTGCAGCGCGGTCTCGATGCACAGCTGCTCGATCAGGTCGGTCGTCTCCGAGACGATCTCCTTGAGCGGCGTGCGCCCGACAAGCTCCGTGAGCTCGCTCACTGAACGCGGCATGGGCACGCCAGCGGCGGGCTCTCCGCCCGTGGTACCCAAGCGTCGCGCCACGTTGCGCACGGCAAAGGCAAGCAGCGTGCTGTCGCCCAGCGAGAGGGCGGCACCGGAGATCTCGACGTCCGTCTGGGCTCCGTACTCGCCGCGAAGCGTGGTCGTGAACAGGCCGATCGAGCCGCGCTGGCGCAGGTTGCCGATGAGCACCCCGAGCTCCACGCCCGTTCGCCCCACCCAGCGATCCAGCGGCTGGCTGCGCGCCTGCTCTTCGGTGCCGAGTTGGGCCAGCGCCAGAAAGGCGGGGTTGGCCGCGATGATCTTGCCGGTGGGCTCGCAGAAGACGAGACCGTCAGGGGCGCTGTTGACGAAGGCGCGCAGGATGGCTTCCCAGCCGCCATCGCTCGTCGAGCCGTGTGCGGCGGCTGCCGAGCGGGATTTGCCGGGCATGCCCGGCCCGCCCGAGTCGGAGGAGACGGGGGCCAACCTCACCATCAGGAAGGCCGACTGCTCCTGCCGGAAGACCGAGGCCGACAGCACGACCTCCTGGGCTTCGCCGGCCAGTCGCGTGCGCAGCGGCTCATGCCGGCCCACCGATCGGGCAGCCGCCAGCAGGTTCTGGAGCCGCTCGCCGTGGGTGGGGTCGATGAGGGTGGCGAGCTGGCTGCCCACGAGCTTGCTGCGGCTGCCCGCGCACAGGGTGCGCGCGGCCGGATTGGCTTCCAGGATCTTGAGTGCTGCGCCGTCCACGATGAGCAGCGCGTCGTTGGCGGTCTCGAACAGGTGGCGGTAGCGGGTCTCGGCTTCCCGGAAGCGCCAGTAGTCCTGCTCCATCGCCTGCTGTGCCTCGACGAGCCCCCTCTGCAGTGCCACCATCGCGCGCAGGTCGCGACCGAAGGCGATGATGCGCCCACCGCCCGGGCCTTCGTCGGAGACGCGGATCGCGGAGTAGAGGACCGGTATGCCCTCGCCTTCGGGTACCGGGTGCGTCACCTGGCGCCAGCGTGCCGCCTCGGCTGCCTGGCGCGCCTCTTCGAGCAGCGCCTCCACCTTCTCGCGGCTCTCGGGGGTGACCGTCTGCGCCCACAGGCGCCCTCGCCACTTGCGCACGACCTCGTCGGCCAGTTCCTTCGTCTGCGCCACCACGTCCAGGATCTTGCCGTCGGTATCGAGGACGAGGGCAATGTCGCTGGAGGCTCCGAGCAGGCGCGAAGCAGTCTGGGCGTCGATGTCGCCCATCACGGGGGGGCCGCTCTTGGCTCGAGGCATGGCTCGGTTGGTCGGGGGTTCTGCCTCTGGCAGGGGGAGGTGGGCTGGATGTTCAGTTCGGGTGGGGTCTCGAAGGGTCGCCGGGCTCATTCTTTCGAGGCCTCCAATTCTCCAGATATCCGTTCCGCAACCAGACTGTTGGCCAGTTCGACGGCTGCAGCGGCATCGCGGGCCGTTCCATCGGCGCCCACTTCCAAAGCCCATTCCGGGTGGGCGGTGAAGACCGGGCCACCCACCACGATCCTGACGTGTTCGTTGCATGACATCGCGCGCACGCGGCGGATTGTCTCTCGCAGCCAGTCGATCCGGTCATCGGACCCGATCGAGAAGCCCGCCAGGTCGACCCACTCGTCACGCACGCGGGCCCCCGGATCGGGAACAGCCGCACCCACGCCACCGATCACGTCCCAGCCATCACGACGCAGGAACTCCGCCACCATCGCCAGCCCGAACAGATGCTGCTCGTCGGGCGGCTGGGCGAGCAGCACGCGCGGCGGACGCGACACCCTCGCCCGAGAGTGGTCGAAAGCCGCGCTGAGTTCGCGCATCAATCGGTGCAGGCGGCCCAGCGCCACGGTGACGGTGGTGAAGTCGCAGCGGTCGTCACGCCACAGGGAACCCAGCCGGGAGGCCGCAGGGCCGAACAGGCCCAGGCACAGCGCTTCCAGCTCTGCGCCTTCGGACAGCAACATCTCGACCGTCGGGTACTGCAAGGGAGGCTGGTCACCCAGCAACTCGAGCAGGAAGCGGTCGGCGTCCCCCGGGCCCGGGCCCACGGCCGAGCTGGACCCGTCGCCGGCAGGCTGGTTGCGATGCGCGCGCACGAGCCGCGGGATCACTTCGGATCGCAGCGTGCGCTCAAGCGCTGCCACGCTGCGCTCGCCCAGCAACGATGTGGCCGGGCGGCGGGGGCGCTTGTCTGAATCTGTGCTCATGGAGGGGGCTCGGGCATTGCACGCCCGGTCCGGTTCTCCTTTTACCCCTGACAGGGCGGTGCGTCAAACGAAAGCGTCAACGCAGGCAGACACCCACCTCGACAAGGGGGCAATCCAGCACAGTGTAATCCCGTGCATACGTCAATTCTGATTGACACTTTCGCCGGGTCGCACTAGTCTGGACGACATGGATCGAACCCCTTTTCAGGTTCGGAGCACGCGTTCGGCCCGCCGTGCCCGGGCTCCGCTGTACACCGAAGAGGAGCGCAGCCGGCGCGACGCCACACGCTGGACGCTCGTCCAGGGTGTGCTGGCGCCGGTCCAATTCCTGGTGTTCCTCGTGAGCCTGGTGCTCGTGCTGCGCTGGCTCGCCACCGGGGAGGGCTTCGGTGCGGCCACCACCTCGGTCGTGCTCAAGACGCTTCTGCTCTACACGATCATGATCACCGGCTCGATCTGGGAGAAGGTGGTCTTTGGCCGGTGGCTGTTTGTGCCGGCCTTCTTCTGGGAAGACGTGTTCAGCATGCTCGTGCTGGCGTTGCACACGGCCTACCTGGCTGCGCTCTTTTCCGGTGCCCTGGAGCCACGCGGGCAGATGCTGCTGGCCCTGGCTGCCTACGCTGCCTACGTGGTCAACGC
>CAILKA010000073.1 GCA_903834645.1 uncultured beta proteobacterium | reverse complement strand
CGACCACCGCATCATCGACGGGCGTGAGGCGGTGCTGGGCCTGGTCACGATGAAGGAGGCGCTCGAGGATCCGGCGCGCCTGCTCTTCGACATCTGAAGGGCGCGCCATGAGCCAGACTTTCGACGTCATCGTCATCGGGGCCGGCCCGGGTGGCTACATCGCGGCGATCCGCGCCGCACAGCTGGGCCTGAAGGCGGCCTGCATCGACGAGTGGAAGAACGCCGCCGGTGGGCCTGCCCCGGGTGGAACCTGCACCAACGTCGGCTGCATCCCGAGCAAGGCGCTGCTGCAGTCGAGCGAGCACTACGAGCACGCGGCGCTGCACTTTGCCGACCACGGCATCGGCGTGGCCGGCCTGAGCCTGGACGTGGCGCGGATGATCGGCCGCAAGGATGCGGTCGTGAAGCAGAACAACGACGGCATCCTCTACCTCTTCAAGAAGAACAAGGTCAGTTTCTTCCACGGGCGAGGCTCCTTCGTGAAGGCCGTCGAAGGCGGGTGGGAGATCGCCGTTGCAGGTGCGAGCAGCGAGACGCTCGTGGGCCGGCAGGTGATCGTGGCCACCGGATCGCGCGCGCGCGCGCTGCCGGGCCTGCCCTTCGACGAAGAGCGCGTGCTCAGCAACGATGGCGCCTTGCGCCTGGGGTCGGTACCGCAGACGGTGGGGATGATCGGCTCGGGCGTGATCGGCCTGGAGATGGGTTCGGTGTGGCGCCGCCTGGGCGCGCAGGTCACGGTGCTCGAGGCGATGCCGGCCTTTCTTCCGGCGGTCGACGAGACCATCGCCAAGGAGGCGTACAAGGCCTTCACGAAGCAGGGCCTGGGCATCGAGCTGGGCGTGAAGGTGGGTGAGGTGACCCCTTCGGCCGACGGGGTGCGTGTGGCGTGGTCGGATGCCAAGGGTCAGGCACACACGCTCGAGGTGGAGCGTCTCATCGTCTCCATCGGGCGCGTGCCCCACACCGAGGGCCTGGGCGCATCGATGGTGGGGCTGCAGCTCGACGAGCGCGGGGCCGTGGTGGTCAATGAGGACTGCCGCACGAACCTGCCTGGCGTGTGGGCCGTGGGCGACGTGGTGCGCGGACCCATGCTGGCGCACAAGGCCGAGGAAGAGGGTGTGGCGGTGGCCGAGCGGATCGCGGGCCAGCACGGGCACGTGGACTTCGACATCATTCCCTGGGTCATCTACACGAGCCCCGAGATCGCGTGGGTGGGGCGCAACGAGCAGCATCTCAAGGCGCAGGGCCACGCCTACAAGGCCGGCACCTTCCCGTTCCTGGCCAACGGCCGTGCGCGTGCGCTCGGAGACACCACCGGCCTGGTGAAGTTCCTGGCCGACGCGGCCACCGACGAGATCCTGGGCGTGCACATCGTCGGGCCCATGGCCAGCGAGCTGATCGCCGAGGCGGTGGTGGCGATGGCCTTCCGCGCCAGCAGCGAGGACATCGCTCGCATCTGCCACGCGCATCCTTCGCTGTCTGAGGCCACGAAGGAGGCGGCGCTGGCCGTGGACAAGCGCACGCTGAACTTCTAGTGGGTGTCCGTGCTGCCTACGAAGCCGCGCTGACCGAGCGCGGCTTCACGAGCGATCCTGCACAGCTGCGCGCCATCGACGCACTGGAGCGTTGCGAGAACGAGTGGATTGCCTACAAGGGCCGGCGTGCCAACGCGGTCACGCGCATGCTCGTGCGCCCGCCGATCCCCCGTGGCGTGTACATGTGGGGCGGAGTCGGGCGTGGCAAGAGCTTCCTGATGGATGTCTTCTTCCACAGCGTTCCCCTGCGGCGCAAGACGCGGCTGCACTTTCACGAGTTCATGCGCGAGGTGCACCGCGAGCTGCATGAGCTCAAGGGCACGGTGAACCCGCTCGAGGAGCTGGGCCGACGCATCGCGGCGCGCTTCCGCCTCATCTGCTTCGACGAGTTTCATGTCGCCGACGTGACCGACGCCATGATCCTGCACCGGCTGCTCGAGGCACTCTTCGCCAGCCGCGTGAGCATCGTCACGACCTCGAACTTCCGTCCCGACGGCCTGTATCCGAACGGCTTGCACCGCGACCGCATCCTGCCGGCCATCGAGTTGTTGGAGCGGCAGCTCGAGGTCGTGAACGTCGACGCCGGCAACGACTACCGCCAGCGGGTGCTCGAGCATGTCCAGACCTACCACTGGCCGCTGGACGCACAGGCCGAGGCGCGCCTCGGCCTGGCCTTTACCCAGCTCGCCGACGCACGTGAGGAGGAGCATCCCTCGCTGGCGATCGAGCAGCGGACCGTACCGGCCAGGCGCCGTGCCGGCGGCGTCGTGTGGTTCGACTTCAAGGCACTGTGCGGCGGTCCGCGTTCGCACCATG
>CAILKA010000072.1 GCA_903834645.1 uncultured beta proteobacterium | reverse complement strand
TCTGCGCTCGCCGCCGAAGGGGTTGAGCCGGAAGGTGCTGAAGTCAATCACGTTGCCGCGCGACTTGCCCTGCTGCCTTTCCTGCGACTGGCGCGCCCCCAGCAGCAAGGAGGTCCGGTCCGCGAATTGCCAGGTCAGTTCACCGAACACGGCGGTGTTTCGAGCGGTGGAGTCGTAGGCCAGCTCGAAGAGCGTGAAGGGGGTCAGGTCGAACGGGTAGTCGCTCGAATCCTGGATCAGCGAGGCGCCGGAGGTCTTCTCGCGCGACAGATAGGCCCCGGCCGTCCAGCTCACGGCCCGCCCCGACCGGCCGCTGAGCTGGAACTCCTGCGAAAGGAAGGTCGACTTGTCGTTGCCGGTCGAGTTCTCGATGAACCCGCCCACCCCGTCGGCGTCCAGCGCGACCCGGGTGCGGTAGCCCACGTGTCCGGTGATCGACTTGAACTCCAGGCCGCCGCCGAGGGCAGCGCTCACGGTGGCGGCCACCACCTCGCCACGGCGCGCGGAGTCCGCCGGCTTGTCCAGCCGGATGCGGCGCTCCGACTCGCGCTGGGGTGCCCCCGACTGGAAGACGTACGCGGTCTTGGTGGCGGGGTTGTGGCTGACCCCCATGCCCAGCGTGCCCTGGTCGTCCACACCCTGCACGAGCAGCTTGAGCTGCACACCGCGGGCCAGATCGAACACCCCGTTCAGGCGCAGGGCCGAGAAGTCGCGGGCGTCGAAGTCGCCGCCGCCCGAGCCGATGTTCTTCGTGTAGCCGTCGTCCTTGGCGCGCACGGCGCTCAGGCGCACGTTGCTGCCCTCGCCCAGGCCGACGTTGAGCCCGCCCTGCGCGCGCAGCAGGCCGAACGAGCCGGCGCCGATGAAGCCGTCGAAGGCGGTGCCGCTGCGCGGTGCGCGCGTGACGAAGTTGATGACGCCGGCCGTCGCGTTGCGGCCGTACAGCGTGCCCTCGGGGCCCTTGAGCACCTCGACCCGGTCGAGATCGAAGACCTCCGCCAGCGCCAGCGCCGGACGCGGCAGGTAGACGCCGTCCAGGTGCACCGCAGTCGAGGCCGAGCCGCCGCGGGGGCTGGCGTTGTTGCTCACACCCCGGATCGACACGCTCGTCTGGCCGATGGCATTGACCACCTTCAGCCCCGGGGCCCTGTACTGCAGGTCCTCCAGCTGCGTGACGCCCGTGTTCTCCAGGGACGCTCCGGAAAACACGTTCAGCGACTGCGGCACGTCCTGGCCCCGCTCCTCGCGCTTGCGCGCGGTGACGGTGATGCTCTGCGAGGTGGCGGCCTCCTCGGCGGCAGGGGCGGTTGCCCCTGCCGGTGCGGGCGCGGTCTGCGCCCAGGAGGCAAGCGCCGGCGTGAGTGCCGCCAGTGCACAGGCAAGGCGCACGGCGCGCGCCACGGGCTGGAGCGCACGTGGGTTCCTGGGAGCGTGGGTCATGGCTGCGGTCCTGTCGTCAAGGTGGGCGGGAGCGCCGGTTCCCCGGCAGCTCGGGCAGACTAGACAAGCGCGGTCCACGAAGCCATATCAAGAACGTGCTACTCCGCTACGGTTTGCTCGGGCAATCCCTGAGGAGATGCCGGCAGCTGCCGCACCCGGCCCTTGCGCGGGAATGCTTCGCGGCAGGCGGCCGACCGTGGCGATCGACTGCCGTCAGACCCCCGGCCCGAAGACCACCCACACGGCCGTATCGGGCGTGTGGTTCTCGAACCGGTGCACCTCGCCCTTGGCGACGAACAGCAGGTCGCCCGGAGCGAAGTTCACGCTTGCCGTCCCGCGCACGAATTCGCCTGTTCCCGCCGCCACGATGTAGACCTCGTCCCGGTCATGCGGGGCTTGGGGGTCCGGATTCGGCGGCCGGTACCAGCGCGCTTCGATGCCGGGCGTGTTCAGAACCTGCGCGCTCAGGCGGCCCGCCGGCAAGGGCAGCACGTCGGCTTCATCAGTGGTCACGCGCGTGGGGATGGAGTGGGTGGACATCGAGGAATCTCCCGAGCGAGGATCCAGAGGGGCTGCACCGGAAAGCCGATGAGCGGCGGGCACGTGCAGCCGCGGCTCATCGCGCCTCCCCCGCAGACTCAGCGGCCATCGTCTCACGGTTCCAGGGGCCCCCGGGGCCGCCTCCTTGCCGAGGGGCCCTGGTGCGGGCGGGCTGAGTTAGTCTTCCTCCCCCATGAGCGAAGACAGCCAGATCGTCGTCCCCGAGGCCTTTGTCGATCTCTTTCGGCCGCCGGGGGTCGACCGCAGCCGCAGGCCCCTGGAGACGCGGGAGGTGATCGCCGCGCGCCATGAGTTCTGCGAAGACCTCGCGCAGATGCTCAGCGAGACGGCACGCGACAGACTCTTCGCGCTCGGCATCACGGAGGCCGACGTGCTCGACCGCATCCGCCACGGGCTGCTCGAGGCGGGGTCACCGGTCAGTGCGCGGGAGGCGGGCTGGGTGGTGGGCAGGCTGGCCGAGGTGCTGGGGTGGGCGTTGCCGGAGGGGATGGTTGATCCGGAGCTCACATCCAGCGCCGCCCGGGCGCCTTGAATACGTTCTCCCGGTTCCAGGCCAGGAACACGGGCTGAGGATTGAGATCGGGGTCCTGGGGAGGAAGCATCGGCTGACCATGGTGTCGCAGCTCACCGCCCGTCCCGCGTTCGGCAGCCAATGCGTGCTGGCTCATGCGCGAGCGGTGCCTCCCGCTCGCACCATCAGCCCGAAGGGCAGTGCGCCTCGAAGGCCCCCCATCCGAGTGCCACGACCCCGCCCGTCAGAGCGATGGCCCAAGGCCGTACGTCTCTCTAGAGTCCTCGTGCATGGACCTGCTCGACCCGAAGAACGATTACGTCTTCAAGCGTCTCTTCGCTTCCTCGCCGGAGCTGCTTGCCGCTCTCATTTCGGCGGTGCAAGCGGACGAGCCAGCCGTCGAAGTGCTCGAGGTGCTCAACCCCCGCATCCTCCCCGAGGAGCTCACCGGCAAGACCATCGAGCTCGACGTTCTCGCGCGCGACACCGCGGGCCGGCTCTTCAACGTCGAGGTGCAGGTTCAGCGCTTTCCCCGCTGGAGCGCACGCAGCGCCTACTACCTCTCGCGTCTGCTCTCCACGCAGATTGCCTCAGGCCAGCAATACACCCGGCTCAAGCCTGTGGTCGGCGTGCATTTGCTAGATTTCGATCTCTTCGAAGGTCACCCTTCGGCCCGGTGGCACTTCGAGATGCGAGACCGCAGCGACCCCGCAGTGCGCCTGGGCGATGAGCTGCAGCTGCACGTGGTGGAGCTGAGGAAGGCCGATCGGCAGCTTGGGCGCCTTTCGGCAACGGGTGCCACCGGCCACGAATCGCTGGCGGCCTGGGTCGCGTTCCTCGAACACTGGCAGGAGATCCACACCATGGCCGAAGTCACCTACCCCCCGGTGCAGCAAGCGATGAAGAAACTCGAGGAGCTCAGCCTGAGCGAGGAGGAGCGCTTTCGTGCGATCGCTCGCGAGCGCGCCCTGATCGACGAGGCCACGCTTCGCTGGGAGGCCACCGAGGGCAAGGAGGAAGCGCGCCGGGAGGGCAGGCAAGCGGGGCTCGAGGAAGGGCGTGCAGAAGGGCGTGCAGAAGGGCGCGCAGAAGGGCGCTCAACGGCCAAGGCCCAGACCCTCGCCCGCCAGCTCACGCAACGCTTCGGGCCCCTCTCCGAGCCGGAACGAGCCACCATCGCCTGCGCCACAGAGGCTCAGCTCGACAGCTGGCTCGACGGCATCTTCGGCGCAGTGAGCGTGCAGCACCTGCTCGAGGGCGGGGGCGACTCACGAGGCTGACGGCCTGGCTGCCGCCCGCTCGCGCGCCTACCACCCCCACCCCGGCAGCCGAAGCCGCGCGTCGTTCACGTCCACGCCTACACCCAGCCCCAGCAACTGCAGTTCCAGGCCCTCCTCGCGGGCCACGGTTGCGCCCGCCAGGCCCCACAGCGACAGCTGCCAGCCCGTGCCGCTGGGCGCTCGGGCCACGAGGGTGGCGGGGCCCAGCCAGTCCTTGCCGATGGCCGTGGGTGGCAGGTCCAACCCGAGACCGGGCACTTCGCGCGCCACCCAGGCGACGAAGGTGTTGCTGTTCGGCCCGGGCCAGGCCCGGTACGCGTCGGGCCAGGGGTAGCGCTGCACGGCCGCGTCGATGCGCTCGATCAGCGCCTGGGCCGCAGGGCCGCGGTGCTCCACCAGCAGCTGAGGGGCAGCGCCGTACCAGTGCCGGTCGGGCTCGGCGCCCTCGGTGACCACCAGGGCCCTGCCGCCGCGCATGGCGCGCCAGCCGATCACCTGGTAGGTGGTGTAGGCGGTCGCGCCCTCGGGCTTCACCGCGATCCAGGGATGAATGGCGAAGGCGCCGCGCCAGCGCACGGCGCGCGCCCCGTAGACCTGCACCACCGCGCCGCGCTCGGTAGCCGGATCGGGCGCCAGGCCGGCCCGGCCTGGCTGCGCGGCATACCACGGCGTGGCCAGGTCCACCTGGCCCGAGGCCAACACCGACAGCGGCCCGGCCAGCAGCAACGCCACCAGGCCCAGCAAGGCAGCGAGCACCCACCAGGCGCGCCGGAACTGGTCAGCAAGCACGGCAGGCATGCTGCGGATTGGACCATGGGGGCGCATCGAACCCGTGGCCAGGTACACGGAGCGAGAAGCTCGCCGCCCGGCGGGTCAATACAGCAGAAAAGCCTCCCGCCGACGCCGGAAGTGCTCCAGCCCGGCCTCGGCAGCAGCCTCGATGGCCGAGGGCTCCACGCCCCGCAGCACCGCGTCGTGGGCCGGCGCGTTCACCAGCAGCGCCAGCAGCCGCTGGGGCTTCCACTCCTGGGGGTAGAGCTGCCTCAAGGCGGCAGCCAGCTCCAGGCCCAGGCGCACAGGGCGGAACTTCGCGCGATCCGTGATGACGATGTTCACCCCGCCGCACCACTCTTCCTTGAACACCGAGGACGCCGGCTTGAAGCGCACCGGCACGAACCGCACGCCTGCCAGGCCGCGTGCGTTCAGGTGCAGCGCCAGGGCACGCCCATCGATGTAGGGTGCCCCCACGCGCTCGAAGGGCGTGTCGGTGCCCCGGCCCACCGACAGGTTGGTGTACTCCAGCAGCCCCACCCCCGGGTACAGCGTGGCCTGCGTCAGGCTGCGCATGTTGGGCGAGGGGTTCACCCACGTCTGGTTGAGCTGGTCGAACCAGTGCGCGCGCTGCCAGTTCGCCATCTTCACCACCCGCACGTCGGCACCGATGCGCTGCTCCTGGTTGAACATCAGGGCCAGCTCGCCGATGGTCATGCCGTGGCGCACGGGCAGCGTGTGCGTGGCCACGAAGCTGAGCTTGTCGGCGTCGGCCAGCGGCCCCTCCACCTCCACGCCGTTGATCGGGTTGGGGCGGTCCAGCACGAACACGGGCTTGCCCGCCTTGGCCGCCTCCTCCAGCACATGCTGCAGCGTGGAGATGTAGGTGTAGAAACGGGCGCCGATGTCCTGGATGTCGAACACCAGCGCATCGAGCCCCTTCAACTGCTCGGGCGTGGGCCTTCGCGTCTTGCCGTAGAGCGAGTGGATCGGCAGGCCGGTCTTCTCGTCGACGGAGTCGGAGATGTTTTCCTGGTCCAGCTCGCCGCGGATGCCGTGCTCGGGCGAGAAGAGGGCCACCAGTTGAACGTTGCGGGCCTCCTTGAGCACATCGATGGTGGGTCGCCCGTGCAGGTTGCGCCCGGTGTGGTTGGTCACGAGGCCCACGCGCAGGCCCTGCAGCGGCTCAAAG